>NZ_JAMOKJ010000006.1:0-153614 GCF_023656595.1 Coprococcus intestinalis
CAGCTTCCTTCAGATTCTACCTTACGATAGACACCCTTGCTGTTCAGCTATACACTTCCTTGTCGCCTAGGCGTGTTCGGGACTTTCACCCGTTAGAGCGCGCCCATGGCGCGCAAACTAAAAATAATGGTAGGCTCTTTTGTGTCTACCATTATTTTATCACTTCAGGAGTCGCTGATGGCTGAGGCGCAGATGTGCCGGAAGGCGTTCTGCCGGGAATGTCGATAGGCTCCGGCTCTTTCTGATAGCAGCCCATAACTGCCGTGGTCATGGCGAAGAGAAGGACGGCCATGCAGATGATCGGACGAATGATTCTTGTGATTCTTTTCATAATGCTGTCTCCTTGCCGCGCTGGGATAGCGGCGCAGCTCAAAATGTCATTGATTAGCTTCTTGTAGTGATGAAAAAGGAACAGCTCAGCTTCCGGGCAATACCGGAAGCTGAGCTGTTTGTTGGCCTTAAAGGTGTGATAAAACGATTACCGTGCACGTTTTCTCTTAAGGTGGACGGCGCCGGCCAGAGCAAGGGTACTTGCCAGCAGGAGGGCGCTCCACAGCGGAAGATTGCTGCTGTCTCCGGTGCTGGCGCTGGCAGTGCCCTTGACGAAGATGGCCTCGATGGTATGGGGGCTGCTGACATTCTCAAAGGTGTAGGACTTCACCGCGCCAATGCTCTTGCCGTCAATCTTGACATTGGCAACAGCATAGCCCTTATCCGGGGTGATGGTGAAGGTCTGATCACCACCCTCACGAACGCTGACATTGCCGGAGGGAGAAATGGAGCCGCCAGCCCCGGCAGTTGCCTTGATGGTGTAGTAGCTGTCGTACCAACCGCCGCCACTGCTGGACTTGTGATACAGCTCAACCTCGCCGGTCAGGGTCGTGTAGTTGTCATCATCAGGCGTGAATCGCCATTTGTAGGTCGTGTTGGCCTTGACCGTGGTATCGTCGGGCAGGGGCTCGCCCTTGTCATCCACCCATTCCAGCTTGCCGTCACTGGGATTCAGAGTGCTTCCCTCGATGGTCAGCGTCACGTCCTTCAATGTCTTGCCACTGGTTGTGATCTTGGTGTACTTGGGCTCACCGGTGGGAGTGGCCGGTTTGATCATGAGCACGAAGGGGGCGCTGGTGACGTCGTTATAGTTGTTGTCGCCTGCCTTGGTCGCGATGACACTCACAGAGCCGACCTTGACCAGAGTCAGAACGCCGGTGTTGGGATCGATGGTCGCCTCGCCGGTGCTGATAGCATTGTCGATGCGGTAGGTTACAGCACCCATGCCGGAGCCGCCGGTAGTGGTCAGCGTCAGCTTTTCACCATAGATTACGGAAGTGTTGCCGGTGATGGTCAACGGCTTCTGATCGTCCTTTTCTGTCAGAGTGACGTTCAGCGTGATGGTGAAATCCTCGTAATTGTCACAGGACGCCTTGAGGATGAGGGTGATCTTGTCACCCGCCTTGCCGCCGGAGATGGCATAGGTCAGCAAGTTGCCGTCCGCTGCGAAGTCCTGCTTGGGCAGGACGATGCTCGCCTCGCTGCTGAACGTCCAGTCCTGCCCGGCGGGCAGTCCGGCCCAGTCCGGCGTGTAGGTGTGATCCGAGGCGTCCGTGTACTTCTGCTCCAGCTCGACCGTTTTGAGGTTGCCGCCATCTGCCTTGTTCACCGTGACTTCAAGTTCAATGTTCTCCACTGTGTTGTAGTTTTCGGTGTCCTTCGGAGTGAACTTTGCCTGGAAGGTCTTGGCGGCAGTCGAAGCGCCGCCCACAGATTCGCTGCTATCCATCCAACTCCAGCCGTCCGGCAGCGTCACATCCGCCAGCGTCTGACCGTATTTTACCGTCAGCCCGGTGGGAACGGTGTAGGTCGGCGTTGCCTTTGCTACCACAAATTCGCAATACACAGCTTCAAATCCGTAGTAGTTATCCGTATCACCAATGCTGGCGTACATACGGTAGGTACCGGCGTTCAGCGCGGGCGGATTGCTGATATCCCACGTCTGAACAGAGCCGCTGTCCGCAGCGGCATAACTGTAGGTCACTTGAGCATTCAAATCGCCCGTCTGGTCTGTCAAGGTCGGTGTGCTGGGCGTTTTACCGTAAGTATAGCCCGCCATGCTGAGCTTGCCGTACTGCCGAGCCTTTTCGACAGTGATATTCGATCTTCCCGAAACCGTTAAATACTTCTCGGTGTCAGTCGGTTCGAAAATCCACTCGGCTGCATAGGTACCGTTCCCAACCACGGGTATATGCGTGCCGTCCACCCATTCAAAGGTTCCATCGACATCCACGTTGTTGACATTATCATGGAGCTTGCCGGAGAGAGCGATGGTATTCAGGGCGTCGCCGTAGATGATGGCGTTCTTGCTCAGCGTCGGTGTGCCGGTGGGAGTGATCCTGTTCTTCGCGCTGACGTTGACGGTCAGCGTGATGTCCTCATAGTTTGCGCTCTTGATCACTACGGTCACTGTACCCACAGAACCAGTGGTTTCCACGTCATTTTTCTGAATGGGCAGGGTCAGCTCGCCGTTTTCCACCTTCGCGCCGCCGGTGTAGTAGCCGTCATTGAGTTTGATGTCGCCCAGCTCATAGGTGAGCGCACCGTACTCTTTGGGAGTTTCCAACGTGGGCAGGGTGGGGAGCGTCACAGTGTAGGTCTTTTCGTGGCCGTTTACAATGGTCAGCGCGGTTTCCTTGGTGAAGTCAGGCGCAGCGGCCTTGATGATGCTGCCAGTCGTAGGGAAGCTGCTCTGCTCCAGGGCGTAATTCTTCGCGGCCTGCTCCATCAAGGTCACTGTGGCAGTGACGTTCTTGCCGTTGCCCACACTGGCATCGTCAAAGCTGGCGGTCACGGTGTAGTCTGTGCCTCGGTTCAAGGTCACGTTGTCGAAGGTCACGCTGGGGATGTCCGCGTTTGTCGTGCCATCATAAGGCTTGGACGCAGCCGTTACCCCGGTGATCGTCAGCGGCTTCTTCCCAATGCTGACCGCCACGCTGGCGGGTGCGGTATCGTTGTGGTTTGCATCGCCAATCACCCGATACCACACGGTATATGCTCCGGCATCGGTGCCAGCAGGGATGTCCTGGCTGTATGTGCCGTTCTCGGTCAGGCTGTACCGCATGGTGCCATGGTCCGTCATGCCCGCAGTAATCAGCGCCTGCTCCTGTCCGGTATAGGTCAGATTTTCCTGCGCCGTGGGAGCGGTGAAGGTGGGGGTAGCCTTGTTCACCTTGATGGTCACAGTTCCGGTCGCAGTCGCGTATTTCTCGTAGCCCGCAGCCGGAGTGAACGTCCATTCGGCTTCATAGTTGTCCTTTGCATCTGGCTTGATTGTGCCATCTGTCCATGTGAATGTACCGTTGACTGCATCACCCGTGTTGGGGTCTTTCATCTTGCCCGAAATTTCGCTCTTGCTCAGTGTGTCACCGTAGGTAATCGGTGTTGCGGTGATTGTGCCGTCCGGCTCAGGTTTGATTTGGTCCACCGCGTTGAGGACGAGCTTCAGCTGAAAGTCTGCGTAGTTGGTGGTGGTGACATTCACCTTGACGGTACCGATCCGGCCGGTCATTTTTCCATCTTTCGCATAGAACTGTGCCAATGTCAGCACGCCTTTTTTAAACTCTACGATCGTCTCGTCGTAATAGTACCCACTTTGAGAAACAAGGGAAATATCAGCCTGACCATAGCTTATCGTGCCATATTTGCCCCCGGGCAGTCCGGGCAGTATATTATTGAAGTCATAGGTGTACGTCTGACATGTGCCGTTGATTATGTTCAGTGTGCCGATCGGGTTATTCATGGGCGCGGTGGCCTTATTGATCTGGAAGATCTTATCATCAAAATCCGCGCCGTTCAGCGTAAAGTCCTTTTGGGTCGTGCCGTCTTTAAAGACATAGCCCGCATTCTTTAACTTGATGGTGAAGGAGATGGTCTTTTCCTCTGTGCTTGCATCGGCGGAATCATAGTGGGCGTTGAGCACCTCATAATCTGCATCCTTAGCTAGCGGAAGGATACGACCGGTATAATAGCTGTCCGCGCTCTTAAATGTGATTTTCGCATTTGCAGGCAGGTCTGTCGTTCCGTCGTATGTCTTAATGATGTTCCCGACCGAAGCCGCTACTTTGAGCGGTCTGACCTTCCAATCGGCAGACTTACTCCCGGTATAATCGCCGTCGTCTGTTGCCTTGATGGTCAGCGTACAGGGGCCTACACCGGAGAAACTATCGCCGCCGGCAATGGTGAAATCCTTGTCCTTTTCCAGCGTTTGGCCTTTGTATGTCACGACAAACATCGGCACATCGGTCGCGGTCCAATAATTGAATGCCGCTTCATTGCCATCGGGGAATGTGATCTCGGCATTGCTGAGATTCGGCTTGGTGACGGTCAGCTTCTTTTCGGCGCTCTGCACCGTATAGCCGTCCTTGGTGGCGGTGAAATAAACGCTGTATTTTCCAATCGTGTTACAAGGCAAGTCTACAACGTAGTACCAGCTGGTGCCAATCTTTTGATATTCAGCTTTCCTCCGGCTGTATGTGGGCTCGTTGTTTCCAACGATCTCCCTGGTGTAGATGTATACATCCGCACCCTTCGCATTGCAGCTGGCGCAGAGCTGGACGGTCGTACCGCGCTCCACCTTCGGCGAGTTGCCGGTCAGGTTCTTGCCATCGACCTTCAGATTCAAGGTCTTGGAGGTGATGGGCAGGCTATTGATAATAACGTTGTTCAACTGCGAGTCTTTGACATCATTCGGAGCATACCACTTGTAAGTACCGTCCGCGCTCGTGATCTTGAAGCCAAGGCGGGTGGGCTGCTGCAGGATATCCTTCCACTCCGTGGTATCTGCCAACGTCAATGTGCCGATCACGGCAGGATATTTCGACCCGGCGAGTTTTGCACCCTTGTAGGCAACGACATTATCAATGCTGACCGTGGTCGTGTTTTTCGTGTTGCTCAAGGTGGTGGTGTTGCTGCCCGCAGCCGCCTTGACCGTCACTGTGCCCTTGATGGAGTGGCCGTTCAGGTTAAGTCCCGTGTCCTGCGTGCCGTCGATGGTATAATCGCCGGTCACGTCGGCCAGCAGCTTAAGGGTCGCGCCGCCGTCTCTGTCTGCGTCAAGGGCTGTCTGCAAATCAGCAAATCTCCGCTGCAGGCGGTTGCCCTCGCCATTGTACAAGGCTGTTTCAGCCACCGCGGGCGCGTTGCAGTAGGGACAGGCAGTGGAGTTGTTGTCAAAGCCGTTCTTGCCGCCGTGGCTGCACGACTTTACCACCAGGTCGCAGGTCTGGGAAGCGGCTGCCTCCAGCGTGAGCTGCGTGTCGTCACGGTAGTAAGCAAGCCCCGCTTTCTGGGGAAGCAGATCACCCAATGTGATGTTATTATTCAGCCGCAAACCGCTTCTCGAAATCTTTCCGCCGTACAGCTCGACTGTGCCGCCCCAAACCTCCAGCTGGAGCAAAGTGGTATGGTCATTCTTCGGATCAAATACCAGTGTACCGCCGTCCCGCACGGCCACTCCCACCGCGCCGTTGCCGCCGCTGCTGTCAATGACCGTCAGATTACCGGTGCGAACCTGGCTCGTGGGCGTAAGGCCGCCGACATTCAAGCTGTATCCGCTCAGACTGTGTCCGTCCAAATCCAGTGTGAGGGTTTTGCTGACATATGTATCGCTGGGCAGCATCGTGTTTGCCAGCAGCTTGACGGTCTGACCGTCAGCTGCCGCATCCAGCGCGGACGGCACATCGGTATAATAGGTTTCACCGATGCCGGCCGCGAACTGTGTCCCGCAGGCCGTGCACTTGCCGTCTTCACCGATGGTGCTCGCGCCCTCGGTGTTCGTGTGGGTACAGGAAAAGCCGCAGGCGCACTTGTTGTTCACCATGGTGTGAGTGTGTTCCTTGACGGTTACGTCGGCCAGCTCCGTTGCATTGCCGTCCTGCACGTCGTCGCCCTTGTAGAAAGCGTGCACCTTCTGCGTATCCAGCAGGGACATGAGCGGCTGCAACTCTTCTGCGATGTAGCTCTTAATGCTTTGGAACGTGCCGCCGCTGATGGCGATGATTCCGTTGCGCGTGAACTGCACATCGCCAAACGTGCCGTCCGTAATGTTCAGCGTAGCGCCGGAAGCGACAACCCATTCACCCGCGTGATTGGAGCCGCCATTGACGGTGACGGAAGCACCCTCCATTACGGTGAGGCCATACACCGTGCCGTTGCTGATGGTCGCAGTGCCGCTGTTCACGTCGCAGACAAGTCCCGCGCCTTCTGAACCGCCGATCTCGCCGCTCCGGATGTCCAGTGCGCCGGCCATGAACATGAGATTTGAAATTCTGCCGTAAGCGCCCTCGCCTGTAACAGTCAGGTTGCCTGTCGCGAGAGTTTCTTTTTTCTGCGTTTCCTCGTTAGTCTCTGAGAATCCAACCTCGAGGTAGTCGACCGTCTTGTGGTTCAGATCGAGCGTCAGGGTTTTGGTGACAACGGGTACGATGGAAGCATACTGTTCGAACGTAAAATCTTCACCGAGCGCATTGAGGGCGTCTGCATCCGTCACATGGTCTGCCAGCAGCTTGACGGTGTCGCCGTCCTGCGCCGCGTCCAGCGCCCTGGGGAGAGACTTGTACTGTTTGCCGTTCACCTCGGCTGCATCCGGCAAGCCGGTGACGGTGATGGTGGCGCTTGCCTGCACGGAGGTATTCCCCACCTCGTGAACGAACAGCGTGTACGTGCCACCGGGCGTTTCCTCATCGATCTTGACGGAGACGGTATAAGTGCCGTCGCCGTTGTTCTTCTGGCTGATGGTAAAGTAGCCATTGACCGCGTTGCCCTGAACATAGGCGTTCAGCGTGTCCGTGCCGGTATAATTGGCAGTGAACACGGCGGTCTTGCCCGCGGTAAGGCTCTTGCTCGTTTCGGTCAGCGTCAGGCTCGGCGCTGCGGGTGTGGTGCTGCCCACCTGTTTGTTGGTCAGCTTCTTTGCGATTTCGCCGCCTACTTTATAGGTATCGGTGTCAAAGCCAGCTTCCGCAGCGGTATCGCCGTTCACTGTGGCGGAGCCGTAGAGCGTTTTGGCGGCAGGCTCTGCCGCGCTATCCAGCTCGACCGCCTTCACTGCGCCGGAGATCAGCATATCCGTGCCATCGAAGTACAGCGTGCCCTTCACGCCGACCTGCGCGCCGCTGACAAAGGCAGAGCCGGAAAACACGTTCAGCCCGCCGTCGATGGCAGCCGCAGCGTCAGAGGGCGCGGTCATGTTGAGCGTGCCGCCGTCTACCTTCACAGTACCATCGACCGTGCCGCCGTTCAGCGTCAGACTGTCCGTGGCATCAATATTGCCGGTGATGCTGTGCCCGTTCATGTGGATGGTCGTCGCGGCGTAGACGGTGAGGTCTTCCGTGACGCTGTCGAGCAGCGTGATCTCGCCTTCCTCCATATTGTCCAAGATCTCCTGCACCGTTTCATACTGCGTCCCGCCGCTCTCCGCGACGTAGTGTGTCCCGCCGCTTCCTTCGCCGTTCTCCGTGACGTCGGCGAAGACTGCCGTGGGCAGCGTCGTCAGACAGAGCGTCAGCGCCATCAGCAGGCTCAATACTCGTTTTTTCATAAGATCCTCCTTTAGAATATACATATAGGGTTTATATCCAGCCCGTTCAAGCACAGGCACAGCTTTTATAGGTCATCCGGAATGAGCCGCAGCTTTTTCGCGGCGGTCTTGGCCTCCGCCCGGCGCTTCACGTTCAGCTTGTCGAGGATGTGGCTGACGTGGGTCTTCACGGTCGGCAGCTTCACATCCATGATCTGCGCGATCTCGGCGTTGGACTTGTCCGCGCAGAGCAGATGCAGAATTTGCAGCTCCGTGGGCGTCAACTCCTCACCGGGGGCAAGGCGGGGTTCGAGGAAATGCGGGTAGAATGCCGCCTGCTTCCGTACCGCCGCCATTATCTGCTTATACCACTTTTTGTCGCCATCCCAGTCCAGTGCCTCCAGCAGCGGCAACACTGCCGTGCCGTATACGCTGACGGTGCGGATGAAGCGGTACTCCGCCGCCGCATCCAGCGCCGCCGTCAATCGCTCGCGCCACCGCTCGTCCTTCTTGCGGTACAGGGCAATGGCAGTCAGGACATTCAAGTGAATGCCGTCGATGATGCGGGCGCAGTTTTGGACATACGGCTCCAGCGGGGCAAGCGTCAGCTGCACCGTGTCCGGCCTGCCGTCCTCCAGCTCCACCATGGCCTGGGTGAGATACTGGTAGCGCCGCATGACGTTCAGGTGCGTCAGCTCCCGCGGGGCTTTTTCCCGATACCACGCGTCCGCCGCGTCAAGGTCGCCGGTGTGCATGTCAATACGGCAGAGCATGGCGTCCATATTGGGCAGAAAGCGTGTCAAACCGCGCTCGGCAAAGTATTCACGGAGCACCTCGATGGTGCGCCGCGCGTCGGCGGGCTGTCCGCTAGCCAGCTGGCTGCGGGCCAGCAGTCCACTGACGGCGAACTCCATGTCCGGCGTGCCGCGGTTGCGGACCTCGTTCAACTGTGGGAGAAGGGACAGCATTCGACCGGCCACGTCCTCCCCCTTTTCAAACTTGCTCTCGGCGATGGCGCAGTCCGCAAGACCCACGCCGTCCCGCCCCAGCACCGCCTCCACGGGGAGACGGAGGGTTTTGTAGAGCAGGTCGTCCTTTTTGCTCCACGGGGAAAAGTCCTTGCCGCCGTTCATGATGCTGGGCAGCGCGCTTGTGACGGAGAAGGACGGCAGCGTCACTTCCTTGTTCATCAGCAGCCGGAACACAGCGGGAATGGTTTCCGTCAGACCGTTCACGCCCCGCTGGGGGAGAGAAATGTCCAGCCATGCAAGGCGGCTGCGGGCCTGCTTTCCGGCGGCGTCCTGCCTGCCGCAGCGCTCGGCAAATGCTTGCAGCTCACCGTACCAGCGCTCCGAGCCTTCGTAGTCCATCGCCAGCGCGCAGAGCATGCTCATGCCCTGCATCAGCGAGGGAGAGGCGAGAATTTCCGCCTCCGGCAGGCTGCGGTAGTATTTTTCCATCTCGGCATAGTGACCCATGCCGGGGTGGAGTTCTGCATTGCGCACCAGCAGCTCGGAGACCTTGGCATGGTCGCCGCCCCTGGTATAGCAGTCCAGCGCGCTGGAGAAGTCCTCCTTTAACTCATAGTAAAGCCCGCCGCGGCTGAGTAGCGCGCGGCGCTTTTCCTCGGTATACTCCCGTTCCATCTCCCAGAGGAGAAAAGCTCGGAAACCCGACCAGAAGTGGAAGCGCTGGCAGTCGTCGTAGCGCAGCATAGTGGTGTATCGAAGAAGCCAGTCCAGCCGTTCGCCGGCATGGGGATCGCCGCTGACCATCCGCGCCATTTCCAGGTCAAAGCTTTCAAAGGGAGCCAGCTCCAACAGGAAGCGCCGCACCGGCAGGTCAAAGCGCCGGTAGATGGCGGTCTCAAAGTAGAGGAACACCTCGTGGAACACCCGCGCCACCAGCTCCGGTGTCCACGGCTTGTCTGGGGACATACACCGGGCGGTGATGGCTACGCCCAGCGGATAGCCCACGGATTCTTTCAAAATTCCGTCGATCTCGCTATCTGTTACATTTGCTCCCGAAAGCTGAAACAGTCGCCGCACATCGTCCGCGTCAAAAAGCAGGTCGTCGGCCTCCAGCACCGTCATCAGCCCCGTGTACTGAAACGCCGTCAGGCAGCCGGGCGGCACACCGCGCGAGAGCAGCACGAAATGGCGCTCCGGACTTGAGCGAATCAATTCGCAAAGAGCCTGCTGCCCGGCTTCCTCCTGCATGAGCTGAAGATCGTCAATCAGCAGAATGTCCCAATCCTGCGCTGACGGTGGGATCGCGCAGTCTGGGTCTGCCGCGCTTTGCCGCAGCACATTCCGCCCGCGCAGCAGCGCGTCCGCCAGCACGGTCTTTCCAAAGCCGCAGGGCGCGCTGAAAAAAAGGACTCTGCCATGCGCTATGAAGCTGTCAAACCGTTTCTGAACGGAGGACTTTATGATGATATTTTCGGTCATGTCTTCCCTCCCTTTGATACAGTGCGAGATTGTCATAAGCCTTTTGCCACCTATCTCAAATTATATTATACGCGGCTGTTCTGAAATGTAAATCATCCCAAAGGATGAGACGCGCTGCATAGCAAACGGCTGTGCAGGCCAGCATTTCGTGAGGTGAAAAAGAAATCGCACAGCATCAGGCCAAAATGCCTGCGCTGTGCGATTCGGTGTTTACTTATAAAGTCTTGTCACTTCTTACTGTGTCACAGGAGAATCAAAATTAAAGTCGCGGCGCAATGCGGCCTGCCCATGTTCTGTGTGATATTCGTCTTCAACGCGCACAGAGCAATTATATTTCGACAATAGTATAGCATGAAAACGAGTTGAATAAAACGAGAAAAAGGAAATTAGTTGTATCTTTTCTTTGAACGTACGCTGCTTTTGCGATAATTTCCTGAAAACTGGCCAAAACACCCTGTTCAGATTGTAGTATGGGTAGAGGGGAAATACGGGGGTACGAACGGGAGCAAGAAAGCGGCAAGCAATGCAAAGCGGTACCCACTTTGCGAAAACAGGCGGATTCCGTTCACACGGAACCCGCCTGTTTCATGCTTGTTGGGGCGCTGCCCCAATCCCCGCAGAACACAGAATTTGTGTTCTGAAACGATGGATAAATCCATTGGCTGCGCGATTTTGCAAATCGCTTGTGTGCGGGCAGCTCAGCGCTGCTCCGCCTCTTTTTCCCGTCGTTCATTCACTTCCTCCTGTTCCTTGTCCAGTTCCAGAATACGGTCGATATTGGCTTTGGCCGTCAGCAGCTCTTTCATTTCCTCACGGGCTTTTCGGTAATCAGTGTAGGCGGCTTTCTTCTCCGCCAGCAGCTCGGCGTACTCGGTATTCAGCGCCTTGATGGTGGGCAGCTTCTTGAAGCCCAGTCCATCAAAATAGTTCTTTGCGGCCTTGTGGATCGTGATCTCGCTTTCATGCTCTGCAAGAAATTTCTTGGAGTACCCGGCCTTGCGATAGGCAACGTAGGTATCGCGGGTCTTAGCGTAACCCACGATATGCTCCCGCAGCACGGCAATCTCGGCCATGTGTGTTTCCGCAGCCTTAATCCTTGCGGAAAGCTCATTGAAGTGAGCGGACGCTGCCGCCGCTTTCTCCGAGAGAACGGCGTAATCTAAAAGCTCATGGTCTTGCAGATAGGCCACCGTCTGTGCCATCTGTTTCAGGTTGAACAACGTCGCCCAACGCGCATAACCGGCACCCTTGCCAGCGCGTAATTTTGCCTGAATGTCCACCAGCAGATTCCCGCTGCGCTTTTCCGGTTTGACCGGCGCGGCGGCGTTCTTTTGCGGCGTATGCGCCTTTTCACCTGCAATCACCGCGCGGAGATCTGCGGGAGTATAACCGTCGCCGAGGGTATCCATGCGAATGGACTTTTTCTGTTCGCCGCCCAGCAGGGATGGGACTTTTTTGCCCTTGACCTCATACCCGGTCTGCCGCAGCAGCTCCAGCAGCGTTTGCAATCATGGTTGCATAGCGGTAGTAGTTGTGAATTCCGAACACCATCGAATTGTACAGAGTAATTTCTCTGGCTTCGTCATCTCGGTCTTGAACATGGGCAATCTGCTTGACCTGCTCAATAAGAGCGGCTTTTTCTTTTGAAATTGCTTTTTCGGTCATATGTGATTTAACCACATACCGTTTCCGCTTCCTGACTGCTTTCATTTCAAATCCAAGAAATTCGGAGTAGTGCCGTTTTAGATTGACGATTTTTGACTTTTCTTCACTGATTTCCAGTTTGAGCCGGTCTTGCAGCCACAGTTTTACAGCAATGAATACTTTTTCTGCATCACTGCGTTTCCGACAGAATAACTTGAAATCGTCTACATAGCGGACAATATGCACTTCCTTGAGTTTGGTGGTATTTTTGAAAGCACCATAAATCGCCGTTTTATTGATTGTGCCATTTGGCCGTACTTCACAGCTATACTCATATTTGGTGGGCATATTCTCCCATTGGGAGTCAATCCACCAGTCAAGCTCATTTAGTACAATGTTTGAGAGAAGCGGCGACAGAATACCACCTTGCGGCGTTCCTTTCGTCGGATGTTCTACCGTTCCGTTCGGCATTATAATAGGTGCTTTCAACATCTCTCGGATGATACATAGTAGCTTTTTATCCCGTATTCCCATGTGCCAAATCTGCTGTATCAGCTTTGTGTGGTTCACATTATCAAAGAAGCCCTTGATGTCCACATCCACCACATAATAGAGCTTTTGCAGGTTTATCATTTTATAGCACTGGGCGATTGCGTTCTCCGAGGACGCATTTTCCCGTTTGGTTTCGGGATTTCCACCCGCTTTACAGGCTTTGGTTTATAAAACATTAGCTTTCTTTGCACAATACTGACATATTGGTTCACCGGGAGTTTTTCTATATCCGCAATGGTCCGTTTGTCCGTACCGGCTGTTGTGCTGCCGCCGTTCCGCTTGATGTTTCGGTAGGCAAGTCGGATGTTTTCTTCACTGCTGATAATATCCATCAGCTTTGTAAAGGTCTTTCCATTCTTGCTATCTGCATACAGCTTGTCAAACGTTGGCTGCATATCATAATACTCGCTGTGCCTTAGTTTCTTTTGCTTTGTCATAGGCAACACCCCCTTCGGGCTGTTTTTCTTTGTCATACTCGAAGCTACGAATGTTCTTACCTATAACTATTTTTTATAATGACTGGTCGCCTTACAATATAGTCCGGATTGTGGATGTAATCATTCAGGCACTTCGGGCATAGACAACGAATATTTTCTTTCCCCTCCGGCTTGTAAACCCAAAGTCCAAAAGTCTTTTTCAAAGTTGCGTTTATCTGCCTGAAAAGTTTATCGTCATCTACCGTACCTATGTATTCACGCAAATCCTCTCTATTGACTGTCCGTATCTGCTCCAGAAGAACCATTGACGGTTTCTTCAGTCCAAACTCCTCGCCAAGAATAATGTGCGATGGCAAATATCTTTTCTTGATTACACTTGTAACCGCTGCAACCATAATCGTTGGAGCATTCTGGTTATAATCGTCTGCCTGCACCACAAGCACCGGACGCTCTCCACTCTGTACGGAACCCACTCTTTCTCCAAAGTCGTAATAGAATAAATCTCTACGACTGATCATTCTTTCTTTCATATGTAAAACCTCGCTTTTCTTATCGTCTAATTTGTCATTTTCATCCGGAATGAAATAACCCTCTCACTTATTTGGAATTAAAATCGCTTTTGACACCCTATTTTCTGAAAAAGTCTCCGAATATTTTTTCGATCTTCTTCTTTGCTGCGAGAATATGTCTGTCGACAACCTGATGGGCAACGCCTTCTGCTTTGGCAATATCCCTTGCACTTATTCCATCTACATATCGCATTACCAGATACTTATGCTGCTTCTCTGTAAGACTCGCCATAGCTGTAACAAATAAACGCATCTTTTCTTCGGCTCGTCGATTGTAATAATCGTCCATCTCCTGCTGTTCTATAAAATCAGGTACGGATACCTCTGAATGCATATTCTCAGTAGTTCCATCATCATATCCAAAGGCATCGCTATTGTTATTCTGGCGTTTTCTGTACTTATCCTCATTTCTGTTGTATGCCTGTATCGCTTTTCACTGCTCAACAGAAAGCAATACGAATGGTATGTACTTCTTCACTTCATCTGGATATTTCTCAAACAGTTCCTGCTCTGATAATTCAGACACAATCGCCCATTTCTCCTGTCCGATATAACCTGTGTACTCGTATTTGAGGTTGATGAGTTTACAATCCTTTGCAAAAAGTTCTTTCTGCTGTGTTGCTGTATATGTATTTTTCATTTCCGTAATCTCCTTTGATCTGAATTTTTGAATTTGCTCGTTTCAAAAATTCGGAGATCACGGATACTTCGCTATTTGGCACTGCCAAGCGTTATAAAACATAAAAGTCCTTTCCCAAGTAAGGGAAAAGGCCTAATACTGCACGAAGCATAATCGAATAAAACAGCAACAAAAAAAGCACCGTCGAATCTGGACATCAAAGAATACTTCTATTCTTCACTTATCCGGCTTCGTACGGTGCTTGGTAGTTTAGCAAATAAATTGCTTATCTCCGCTTACTCGATTAGAAATCGTTTCGATATTTACTTGTAATCTTCATCGCCTGCAATTCCTACTATATCCGTTCCTACGGATTCTTCGGAAGTAAGCAAGATTTAAAATGTGGACATTCTTGCATTTCTGACACTTCACACTCAAATGTCCGGTTGCGTCTGAAAATACTCTTTGTATCCTGAACCCGCAAGTCGGACAGAGAATATCACGCTCTTTCAGACTTTCTGCTTCTACTCTTGACAGAAGCAATCTCTTTTGTATTTCAGGTGCTACCTGAGTCTGTAACCTCATTGTGAAACACCTCCCAGATTTAACTCATTAGAAATGTACTCAAGGATATTGTGATACTCAAATAGCCCCATATCTCTCAATCTGATAACCAAGGCTGTATAAGATACTCCGATATAAGCTGCCATTCTGCGGATAACTGCTTTATCCTTTGAAGTAATGGTATTATCGCCATAAACTTTTATCGGATTTGACTGATTATATTTCGCCAAGGCATTTTCAATAATTCTTCTCGGCATAAGAAGCGAAGCTCCCATTGTATCCGCCTGCCACTCAACAGACGCAAACATCTGAGCCAGTTCCTCTTTGGAATAACTACGCTCACTGTCATACTCTGCATGAAAGCGTCCTTCACTCGGCATTGCATACATCTTACTCAAGATATGATGTGACGCTTCGTGTGCCATTGTAAACCTGCGACGTCCCTGCTCCTTTTCAGCAAGAAGAAATTTATCAAGTACGATGGTATCTTTCGGGAAAACAAAGGGAATAATTTTTCCGTCCTGATGTATCAGCAGTGGTGTTGCTCCATCTGCCAGAAAACCAATCCTGCCTGCATCATCTTCTGCGAAAGAAGCGTAGTGAACTACCCATTGTCTAAAGCCAATGGGCTTCCTGCTTCACAGACCTCGTGACCTACTATCTCCACAGGCGTAAATTCGGTCAGTCCCTGCCCTATATAGTTATTCTTCTTATGCTATTTGTCGTAATCCCTCCGCCAGTATATTTTTTGCAGCGTTAATGTCTCTATCATGTTTTGCACCACAAACAGGACACGGCCATTCTCTTATTGATAAATCTTTTATCTCTGTATTTTGGTATCCGCAAACCGAACATAACTGGCTGCTGGCATAGAATATATCTATCTTTATATATTTTCTACCATTCCACTTTGCCTTATATTCTAACTGTCTTGTCAACTCATACCATGAAACATCACTTATAGCTTTTGCTAAATGATGATCTTTCACCATGTTCTGTATCTGCAGATTTTCCGAAACTATCACTTGGTTTTCGCTGATAATCTCATGGGATATCTTGTGCAGATAGTCTTTTCTGCTATTTGTTATTTTTTCATGGCATAATGCTATCTTTTTTTTAATCTTGTTGTAATTTTGGCTTCTCTTTTTTTTATGTGCTAACTGTCTTTGCAGCTTTGCCAGTTTCTTTTCATATTTCCTGATGTTTTTTGGATTTTCGTATTTCTTTCCCTTTGAAGTAATACATAAATCTTTAATGCCCAGATCTATTCCTGTGTTTTGATCTGTATGTGGCAGTTCCACATGTTCCGTTTCCACCAAAATTGATACATAATATTTTCCGCTCGGCATCTGCGATACCGTTGCAGACTTTATCTGTCCGCTGAAATTTCTATGCAGCTTTGCTTTTACTTCCTTTAGTTTAGGCAGCTTTACTTTTCCTCCGTCAAAATCTGCCGTTATATTCCCATTGGTAAAATTAGTTGTGTATGATTTATGACCGTCATGTTTACTCTTAAACTTCGAATACCCTGTATGTTCTTTAAAAAATTTTTGATAGGCAGCGTCCATATTATAAATTGCATTCGTAAGGGCAAACTTATCTACTTCTTTTAGCCATCCATATTCTTTTTTCAGAACCTGGTTACAGTAATTGTTGCAGTTGGTTTTATTTACGTTTTTTTTCTCTTTCTCATATGCTTCTTTTCGATACGCCAGTGTCCGATTATACACAAAACGGCAGCAGCCAAATGTCTTTGCTATCTGTTCTTTCTGCTCATTAGTGGGATATATTCTGTATTTATATGCTTTTAACATCTGCTGCCACCGCCTTAACCTTGGTTTTCTATATATCTTTTAAGCATTTTTTCTGATACATGTGATATTGTAATAAGTATTTGTGCCTGTTTTTAGATTTCCATGTCCCCATGCCATAAGTATACAATAATATCTAACTTTTGGCTACCTTAACCCACCGTCTAAAGCCAGTGGGATTGCGGTAGCCTCATTTCAAAAGCCGCTGTTTGTCACTTCCTGGTAACAAAAAAGCGCCGTATTGCTACGACGCTTTTGCCTTGCTCAGAAGATGGAGCAAGGGAACACTATTCAATTATCTATTGTACTTTTTCTTTCTGCTGGCAACCGTTATACCAATGGCAGCACCGCCGCTGACAAACAGCAGGGCAATCCACAGTGCAAGGTTGCTTGTATCGCCGGTCTGCGGACTCTTATCGGATGTTCCCGGTTTGATACTGGCAGGTTTTTTCTCAAGAGTAGCAATCGCATCTTCGATAGTCTTTGCCATCTTGTCTACTTCAGATTGCTCCGTAATATTTTTACCACGGACAACAGCCTTGACAGCAGCTTCCACACTGGAGAAATCCTTGTAGTCATTCTTGTTTAGTGCATTTGCTTTGGCAATGGCTGCATCAACCTTTGTGTAATCAGCATCCTTGTATTGCAGGGCAGCAATAGCATCTTCAATAGCCTTCGCCATTGCATCCACTTCGCTCTGTTCAGTGATGTTCTTGTCACGGACAACGGCATTGACGGCGGCTTCCACGCCGGTGAAGTCCTTGTAGTTGTCCTTGTTTAGTGCATTTGCTTTGGCAATGGCTGCATCAACCTTTGTGTAGTCGGCGTCCTTGTATTGCAGTGCAGCAATAGCATCTTCAATAGTCTTCGCCATTGCATCCACTTCGCTCTGTTCAGTGATGTTCTTGTCACGAACAACGGCATTGACGGCGGCTTCCACGCCGGTGAAGTCCTTGTAGTTGTCCTTGTTTAGTGCATTTGCTTTGGCAATGGCTGCATCAACCTTGGTGTAGTCAGCACCCTTGTATTGCAGGGCAGCAATCGCATCTTCGATATCTTTCGCCATTGCATCAACTTCGCTCTGTTCAGTGATGTTCTTGTCATGGACAACAGCATTGACGGCAGCTTCCACGGCGGTGAAGTCCTTGTAGTTGTCCTTGTTCAGTGCATTTGCCTTGGCAATGGCTGCGTCTACTTTGGTGTAGTCAGCACCCTTGTATTGCAGGGCGGAAACCGCATCCTCGATAGCCTTTGCCATTGCATCAACCTCTGTTTGCTGGGCTTTACTTTTTGCTCGGTCAACAGAGTTAATGGAATCTTCTACCGCAGAATAATTTGTATAAAGGTTACTATCAAGAGCCTTTGCACTTGTGATGGCCGCATCAACAGCTGTGTAATCAGCGAGAATGTTATCGTCATCCCACACAAAAGTTGGATGGCCGATTCCGGCAACCCACTCAACGCCCGCACCGGCATTGTTTTTCAAGCCAGCAAGGACATCTGCGGAGGTAAAGTCTGTGACGGCAGTACCTTCTCCATACGCGAGCGGAGACGGGCCATATTTCGTGTCATTCGGCCAATAGCAATTTTCTACTGTGCCGCCGAGGGCATAAGCCACCCAACAAGTATTTCCATCATTATCTACGCCCATGTCGGTTGTCGTAACCATACAATTATTGACAGTTGCAATATCGGCATATCCAACGATTCCGCCAACAGCGGCCTGAATGGAGTTGACAACAATCTTACCATCAAACCAACAATCCGTAACCGTTAAATTGCCGTCAAATCTTGCGCCAACAATACCGCCAATGGTATCGCACGGCCAATCAGCCGGGTTCGGTTCTGTATAATATCCCTCGGAATTTGTGAAATTGCCTGTAAGTGTTGCTGTTGAATAGCAACCGGAAATGGTGCAGCCCTGCATGGTAATACCAACGATACCGCCAATATTCTTTTCTATTTTGGTGCCGCTGTAAATACTGCCGGATGTCCAGCAGTTGGTGATTTTGGACTTACCCATCCAGTCAACTAAAATGCCTTTACCTGCGGCACTGTTATCTTTAGGATCAATCCAGATTTCAGCGTCTGCAACACCAAGGTTTTTGACTTCGCCGTTGTAAACACTGCCGAACAGAGCGTTTCTAAGTAAATTATGGGACTCATCCGCCCCCTCAATGTATGATTCATGAGAGTAGAGATTTGAGATTACATGGCCCTGTCCATCAAACACGCCGCAAAAACTGTATTCAGGGTAATCCCCGCCGAGAACAGTACCAATCGAAATCCATTCATGCCCGGATAAATCAAGGTCATTATCCAAATAGAAAGTTTTCCCTGCAAAATTTGTGGTTCCGGGGTCTGCATTTACAAGCTGTGCCAAACCTGCAAGCTGTTCAGCCGTTGAAATATGATATGCCGAAGCGTCAGGCGCCCTCGTATACCAGCTCGTGTCTGCCGAGCCGTCCCAATTATCTACTGAAGTTCCTTCAGCAAACGCTGTCATCGGAACAAGTGCCATCACAAGGCACAACGCAAGCAGAAGGCTTAGAATTTTCTTCTTCATTTTTATTCCTCCAAAATAAAGAAACGCTATTCAATTATTTGTTGTACTTTTTCTTTCTGCTGACAACCGTTGTACCAATGGCAGCACCGCCGCTGACAAACAGCAGGGTAATCCACAGTGCAAGGTTGCTTGTATCACCGGTCTGCGGACTCTTATCGGATGTTCCCGGTTTGGTACTGGCAGGCTTTTTTTCAAGAGCAGAAATCGCATCTTCGATAGCCTTCGCCATCTTATCCACTTCGCTCTGCTCAGTAATTTTCTTGCCACGGACAACAGCCTTCACGGCATCTTCCACATTAGAGAAATCCTTGTAGTCATCCTTCTTCAAAGCATTTGCCTTGGCAATGGCTGCATCAACCTTGGTATAGTCCGCATCCTTATATTGTAAAGCTGCAATCGCATCTTCGATAGCCTTCGCCATCTTATCCACTTCGGATTGCTCCGTAATGTTCTTGTTACGAACAACAGCATTGACAGCGGTTTCCACACCAGAGAAATCCTTGTAGTCATCCTTCTTCAAAGCATTTGCTTTGGCAATGGCTGCATCAACCTTTGTATAGTCCGCATCCTTATATTGTAAAGCTGCAATCGCATCTTCGATAGCCTTCGCCATCTTATCCACTTCGGATTGCTCCGTAATGTTCTTGCCACGGATAACAGCCTTGACAGCGGTGTCCACACCAGAGAAGTCCTTGTAGTCATCCTTCTTCAAAGCATTTGCCTTGGCAATGGCTGCATCAACCTTGGTGTAGTCAGCATCCTTGTATTTCAGGGCAGCAATCGCATCTTCGATAGCCTTCGCCATCTTATCCACTTCGGATTGCTCCGTAATGTTCTTGTTACGAACAACAGCATTGACAGCGGTTTCCACACCAGAGAAATCCTTGTAGTCATCCTTCTTCAAAGCATTTGCTTTGGCAATGGCTGCATCAACCTTGGTATAGTCCGCATCCTTATATTGTAAAGCTGCAATCGCATCTTCGATAGCCTTCGCCATCTTATCCACTTCGGATTGCTCCGTAATGTTCTTGCCACGGATAACAGCCTTGACAGCGGTGTCCACACCAGAGAAGTCCTTGTAGTCATCCTTCTTCAAAGCATTTGCCTTGGCAATGGCTGCATCAACCTTTGTGTAATCAGCATCCTTGTACTGAGCTTTAATCGCATCTTCGATAGCCTTCGCCATCTTATCCACTTCGGATTGCTCGGTAATGTTCTTGCCACGGACAACAGCATTCACAGCGGCTTCCACGGCAGAGAAGTCCTTGAAATTATCCTTGTTCAGGGCTTTTGCCTTGGCAATGGCTGCATCAACCTTAGTGTAGTCAGCATCCTTGTACTGCAGAGCTACAATCGCATCTTCGATAGCATTTGCCATCTTGTCTACTTCGGATTGCTCCGTAATATTCTTACCACGCACAACGGCATTCACAGCGGCTTCCACACCAGAGAAGTCCTTGTAGTTGTCCTTGTTTAGTGCATTTGCTTTGGCAATGGCTGCATCAACCTTGGTGTAGTCGGCGTCCTTGTATTGCAGGGCAGCAATCGCATCTTCGATAGCTTTCGCCATTTCATCAACTTCGCTCTGTTCAGTGATGTTCTTGTCACGGACAACAGCATTGACGGCAGCTTCCACGGCGGTGAAGTCCTTGTAGTCATCCTTCTTCAAAGCGTTTGCTTTGGCAATGGCTGCATCAACCTTTGTGTAATCAGCATCCTTGTATTGCAGGGCAGTAATCGCATCTTCGATCGCTTTCGTCATCGCATCTACCTCTGCCTGTTCTGCAAGGCTCTTTCCTCGAACCACCGAATTGATTGCAGTCTCCACAGCAGAAAAGTCTTTATACTCGTCCTTGTTCAGGGCATTTGCCTTGGCAATGGCCGCATCTACGCTACTATAATCAGCAGGACCATTGAATTTCGGATAATCACCAACCTGCGCAAACGCATCGCCCAGTAAACCTGCCACTGTGCCATTTGTAAATTCTTCTTCTGTCTTTTCCCCGGCCGTACCTGCGTTTTCCGTTATTCCGCACGCTCCGAAGAAGCAGTTTGTATCAGCAATCGTACTTTTCCCCCACAGGTTGCCCGCAAAAACACCGGTTCCCTGGGGCACAGCATTTCCCACGGTAGAAAGCGTCGCCTGATACACATAGCAATTTTGAATGGTCAATATTGAATCCGTAATCTCTCCAGCAAAACCGCCCGAAAAACTTGTTCCCTGACTATCATCAGTTTCAGAAATCACAGTACAGTTTGCACCATAGCAGTTTGTAAATTTAGAATTGCCGGCTCCATAGTCAGGGTCATCGTCCACTTCACCGACAAAACCACCGCCGTAAGCCATAGTTCTAATTTGGTTGTTTTCGGCAGCGCACTTTTCAAATGTTCCGCCGGTGGAATAACCCACAATGCTTCCCGCGCAGTTATTATTGTTGTTGCGTCTGCTCTCCAGAGAGGAGTTCTCAACCGAGCAGTTTTTGATGGATGAACCATAACACACACCTGCAATACCGCCCACATAGCTGTAATTATTCTGACCGGTTGCCACAAAGTTTGCGTTTTTTACATGCAGATTTTCCACCGAGCCAAAAGCGACCCACCCGAAAATGCCAGCCGTAGCGAAACCGTCCGGGTCAACTTTTCCGGTAGAAACCGCATTTGTGATGCTATGTCCGTCACCATCATAGTTTCCCGCAAAATAGTAACTCCCAGAATAACCGATCGGTTCCCACGATACCCCGGTCAGGTCAATATCAGCCGTTTGTTTGAAGTAATAGCCATGGCAGTTTCCAACACCTGCGTTCTCAGTATCAAACGTTTCTGCATTGCCAGAGTTTAGAAACTCTGCCAAAGCAATCAAATCCTCTTGCGAAGTAATTAGCCACGGGTCTTCCTGTGTACCTGTCCCACCACCAAACGATGGTGTTTCTTCTGCAAACGCTGTCATCGGAACAAGTGCCATCACAAGGCACAGCGCAAGCAAAAAGGTTAAAAATTTCTTCTTCATTTTCATTCCTCCATAATAATTTCTGTTCGTTATTTACTTTCTCCGGCAACGGACACGCCGGAGAAGATAGAAAGTTTAACCGGAAAAGATGTGTTTGCCGGTCGTGATTAGGACTTCAATATCAAACCACCATCCTTCCGGCAAACGCAAAAAACCGAAGCCAAGGCATAATGCGCCCTGTCTCCGGCAACTGGTTCGTTATAAATTGTATGAAATAAGACTTGACACGCTGAAAAAACGGCGCTATGCTCCTGCCGAGCCGACAATAATTGTCGGCATTTCCGTTTGCCATAATCAAGTCCTCCTTCCATAATTTCTAAGGCAAAAGGATATGAATTCCCCTACCCCATAGATATACAAAAATATTTTAGCAAATTTTCCCCAAAATCTCAAGTAGTTTTCAGAATATTGCTCTCATCTTTTTCTCAAAGCATTGCCTTCTTCCATTACTCACGGAACTTTATGACTTCTTGAATACTACCTAAAAAGGAAAAGCCGCCGTCTGTGACAGCGACTTTTCTCTTTAGCGGGTAAACCGTATCAGCAGTTCATTTATAGCATCCTCTGCTTGCAACTCCTTTCGCATTTTCTGCAAAGCTCGTTATATTTCTTCCTGCCACGCTCATCAAGAAAGAACGCCCATTCTTCCTTGAGGTATTTCGGCATACGGGGCATAGCGAGCACCTCCTTTTCACTGCCGAATTGCCGATTTGCTCCCGAAACGCAGAAACGTCCAAAACCTGACCCCGCTGTTTGCTTTTGGGGCGATTTTGGGCATTTTCTTTCGATATGAACGGCTTTGTTTTGACGGCGGCATCCTTTACCGCCAGCCATTCAAAAGCCGCTGTTTGTCACTTCCGGGTAACAAAAAAGCGCCGTATTGCTACGACGCTTTTGTCTTGCTCGGAAGATAGAGCAAGGAAACGCTATTCCATTATTTGTTATGCTTTTTCTTTCTGCTTACAACCGTTATACCAATGGCAGCACCGCCGCTAACAATCAGCAGCGCAAACCACAATGCGGGGTTGGCGGTGTCGCCGGTGCGCGGAATCGGGGAAACAGGCTGCGCTGTAGGCTGCGGGGTCACAGTGGGCTGCGGGATTGCCGTTTCCGTCGGCTTTGCCTTGACGGTGAACTTAGCTGTTGCCGTACCGTGTTGAGAAACGATCGCAAGCGTATGCTCGCCCACGGAAAGCGCGGCAACAAAATCACGGTTCAGCGTGATGATGGTGCTGCCCTCTCTCTTTGTATAGTTCTTTTCTTCCAGCGCAGTGCCGTCAAGCTCTACACGAACAAAATCGGCAAAGGATGCATCAGAAGTGAAGGTCAGTTCCTTTTTCTCGCCCTGCGTGACCACTGCACCATCCCCGGCTGTGATTTTCGGGGGCAGCTTTGCCGTCACGGTGGCAGCCTTGGTGATTTCCTTGGTTGCCGCAGCATCGGAGAAATACTTCTTGCAGCCGTCGCAGTACCAATACGCAATGTTGCCTTCTTCGGCAACGGTGGCGGCCTTTGCGTCAATGTGTTTCAGGTCGGTGTGGTTGTTCGGGTCAAGGCTGCCGTAACTGTCTCCACAAATCTCACATATGGCCTTATCCTTGCAGGTCGCTTTGCCGCCGGAGTGCTCCGCGTAGCCGTTCTTTCCCGCGTTATCCGTCACATCGCAGCTTTCATTGGCACATTCATGCCAGTGATGCGTTGCATCGGACGTCCACTCGGACTTCCATCTGTGGCCTGTGGCTGGAATCGGCTCTATTTTTGTTGCGCCGCACTTGGTGCAGCTATATGTCTCTTCGCCCGCTTTTGTGCAGGTAGGCGCTATTGTTATCGTACCGTTGTCCCAAGTATGAGGGCTTACGTCATCCTTTTCATCGCAACGGGAACACTGCTTCCAGTGCTCGTTATCATCATGTGTCCAACTGGTGGTAAAATCATGTCCCAGAACATCGCCATATTCCGCACCGCAAACTGTGCATGTTGCTCTTTGGGTGCAGGTTGCCGTGCCGCCGGAGTGTTCCGCCTTATGAAACACCGCGCCGCAGGTGCAGACCTGCCAGTGTTCCGTTTCGTTGGATTTCCAGTCGTTGCTCTGGTGGTCATGGGCATCGCCCTGTCCATTGAACACGGGCAGGGTCTTGTCAGCTGCGGCCAGATACTGGCATTCGTCTGCCCACGGGTCAGCATTGTTGTCGCGTTCGCCAGCCTTGAGCAGCGCCAGCACCGTGCCGTCGGCAAATTCTGCGGCGGTCTTGGAGTCGGTTCTCTTGACATTAACACGGTCAGAAGTGCTGGCTGGGTTTCCTGTAGGCAGATAGTAGCAGTTATCGATAGTGGTGCAAATAGGGCCGGACAGATCGCCTATAATTTCGCCCGTATTGGTGCTTCCGTGCAAACTGCCGACATTATAACAGTTGGCAATCAGAATATCTATGTGCTCACTATCAGATTGGCCTGTGATTCCACCGGCGTAATTGCCGGAGACCATTCCGACATTATAGCAGTCACGAATTGTTGCGTCTATTCCAGCAGCGTCGTTTTCTCCACCGATTTTTCCGCAGATTCCACCGGAGAAGGAGGGGCTTGAAATATTACCGAAGTTGGCGCATCCGATGATGTCACTGTCCGTGCTCCAGCCGACAATTCCGCCAGCATACCAATTTCCAGTTACGGTACACCGATTGGTGCAGTTTTCAATGGTGCTGCTATCAGCGCAGCCCACAATGCCGCCGTAGGCTACGCCATCCCCACTGCTATGGGTCACGGAACCGGCTACCGTCAAATTTTTGATGGTGGCGTTCATCACATAGCAGAACAAACCGCCGTTCTTGTTGCGGTAGTTGACATTCAGACCGGAGATGGTATGGCCGTTGCCGTCAAATGTGCCAGAGTAGGGGAAATCAATAGGGACACCATTTCTCGTTCCATTTCCAATGCCAATCGGCGTCCATTCCTCATTTTTCAAATCAATGTCCGCTGTCAGCACGGCACAGATTTTGGTTTCTTCTTTGGTTTTTGCATCGTTCACCTTATCCCGGAACAGCTTCAACTGGTCGGCGGTGCTGATTTGATAGGGGTCTGTCTCCGTGCCGCTGCCGGTCATCGGGGTGTTAAATATGCCGCCGGTGATGGTTCCGTTGTTGATGACCTCGCCGTTGAATGTGCCGCCTTTGATGGTTCCATTGTTGGTCACCTCGCCGTTGAATGTGCCGCTTTCGATGGTGCTGCCGGGGGTAACGGTCACTTTGCCATTGAACACAGTCCCGCCGGAGCCTGTAATGGTACTGGGACCGTCTTCTGTATCTCCCAGCACGACGTCGCCGTCAACCGAGCCGCTGTTGGCGTAAAGAATCCCATAGCCAGGTACCTGAGAGCCGGTGATGTATAGTCCGCTTCCGTTTGCCGCAGCACAGCCGACAATGCGCGCACTGTCCGCCAAGGTGATCTCCTTCACACAAGCGGCGCTTACGCCGCCGCCGTAGGCTTCGCCGGAGTTGGCGGAATTTGTTGCCGTGCAATTTTGAATCACGGCGTTGCCCGACAGGGTGAACTTCGTATTGTTTGCGAGATGGACGCCCCCGCCGTTGGAAGAGTTGGAAGAGTTGGAGATTGCCTGACAGCCTTCGATTTTTGCCTCATTAGACATCACAAAGCTGCTGCTGCTGCTGACATATACGCCGCCGCCGTTGGAAGAATTGGAAGAGGTGGAGATTGCCTGACAGCCTTCGATTATTGCCGTATCAGACATTTCAAAGCTGCTGCTGACGTTGACATATACGCCTCCGCCGCAAACATATTGGGTCGCGCTTTCGGCGGTGCAGCTGCGAATGACCGCCGGACCTGACATTTTGAACGTGCCGGAAGCAAAAACACCGCCGCCGATGTCGGAGGCGACGCATCCGGCGATGCTGCCGCCGGACATAGAGAACTGACCCTGTTCCGAATCAATACATACACCGCCGCCGCACTCCGCGGAGCAGCCGATAATATTGCCGCCCCTCATGGTCAGGCTGCCGCCGTTTTTAATCAGCGCGCCGCCGCCGCAATACCACGTCGTTCCGCCGAACGTTGAGATGTCCGTTCCCGTGCCGCCGGTGATGACGCCGCCGGTGACGGCCTCTGTGCCGCTTGCATCGTCCAGCACCCACAGTTTGCCATTCGGATTGAATTTGTGCGAGAGATTACTCGTATTGCTGTCCTCGATAGTCAGCTGCCCGCTGCCCTCGACCACAATCACGCTGCCATTGTTTGCGCTCTCGTATTTGAGCACATGACCGTTCAAATCCAGCGTCACGGTGCGGTTGACGGTCAGGGTACTGCTGATGCTAATGTCCCCTGTCAGCCTGACGGTGTCGAAATTAACATCAGCAATAGCTGCAGTCAGTTCTTCCGCGGTGCTGACATCTTTTGCCGTCTCGTTTCCGCCAATTAACGACGTCAAGGCTGTCTTCGGCTGGGGGTCGGACACTTCCCCCTCCGGCTGGGGGTCAGACGCTTCCCCCTCCGGCTGGGGGTTAGACACTTCCCCCTCCGGCTGCACTGCCGCATCGTCTGCGGGCTGGGCGCACTTTGCACAGTTCTCCGGCAAAGCGCCCTCTGCGCCGCAGATGGGACAATCTGCGTTCATTGCTTCCGCCGTGCAGGCTGTTTCACAGGTGCATACAGGCGGTTCTTCCGTCTCGCTCTCGGCAAATGCCGTGGTCGGCACAAGGCAGAGCACCATGCACAGAGCAAGCAGGATACTGAATAATCGTTTCTTCATCTTGTTTCCTCCATTTCGTTGTTCTTTGACAGCTTAAAATCGTATTTCATTTCCAACATGGCAAACAGCTTATACATAACCTCTGTGGCGATTGCCTTAATATCTAATGACTGAATAAAGGCAAGCACCTTTGCCTGCTCTGCCTCCGGCACACGATACACCCGCATTGCCGCCGTCAAAAAGCGGCTGAGCTTGCGTTCCAGCGGAAAATGAATATCGCATTTTCTCGCTATATAGCTGCGCATCAGTCCCGCCGTGCCGATTTCCATCTCGTAAAAGTCGCTCTCGGTATCATCGGGGAAATGTTCACCAAAAATCTGCTTCAGCTCTGCCGTGGTATGCAGGTAGATATACTCCGATGTTTCGGGCAGGGAATAGGCTTCAATGTAGATTTCTCGCAGGTTCTCATTCAGCTCGGTCAGTGTCAGTTGGATCGCCGTTTCCACCGCATAGGCGTAAACCGGCGGCAGCTTGCTGTCTGCAATGCTTCTTGCCACGCCGAACTGTCCGCCGAACATCGTTTCGGTCAATTCCAGCAAAATTCTGTCCTTGGTCGGAAACAGATGCAAATAGCTTCCCCTTGCCACGCCCGCTTCGTCCAATATCTGACTGACAGTGGTGTTTTTATACCCCTGCTCCAAAAAGAGACGGACGCATACGGTCAGTATTTTCCTCTTTGTTTCGCTGCTGTCTCTTCGCAAATATATCACCTCTCTTCAAATATTATTAGTATATATACTATATAATATCACAGCAAGTGCAAAAAGACAATCGGTATTTGAAACTTTACCTCCGTAAATTGTGACATTTCCGCAAACGCTGGCTTCTTCCATTACTCACGGAACTTTATGACTTCTTGAATACTACCCGAAAAGGAAAAGCCGCCGTCTGTTGACAGCGACTTTTCTTGCATAGTATTAACAGTATATAAGCTCACTCGAAACGATTTCCATAGCAGCACTGCGGATGTTGTTCATCCTCTGCACCCACAGCATTTGATTTTCCGCTTTGAGGGCTTCCGTAACGCCCTCTTTTTCGGAAAGCTGCTTTACCAGCCGAGAAAACAATGCTTCTGCCTGCTCGTTGAGGTCTGCAAGGTAAGCCTTTCTTCCTCTGCTCTTTCAAACGGGTCGTCAAACATAATGGCAAGTTCTTTATGGAACTGTGATGACATTTCATCGTCATATCCATAGCAGTCAAGTGTGCGACTGCTTCTCTTTGCATACTTGTCCTCATTTCGGTTTGTATCGTCAATTACCTCTCCCTGTGCAATGGAAAGATGAACAAACGGAGAATATCTTTCTATAACAAGGGGATACTTCTCCCAAAGCTCTTTTACCGATAATTCCGTAATAATCGCCCATCTCTCATCTCCGGTATAACCGTTATATTCGTATTTAAGATTTATCAGTTTACAATCCTTTTGTTTTCTTTTTGCTGCATACCCTCATCGGCTTGTGCAATCATCTGCCTGTACTGTTCTTTCACACTTTCCGGTGCAAGTATTTGTACCTTGCCATTAAAGCCAAACACCCAACCAAAAAAGGTCGGACTGGCTGATACTTCGGTCTGTAAGATAATTCCATTCCGAAGCATTGATATTTTTGAAAATGCTGTATCAGCCGGAACCGGTAACTTCCTTGTAGACGGACCGAAAGAGACTGTATGTATAGATGAATCTATCTTACCGGAAGATACTACTTTCGGTGTCCGTATTAGTGGTGACAGTATGGAACCTGAATTCCACGATGGTCAGATTGCATGGGTATTACAGCAGGAATCTGTTGCTAATGGAGAAATCGGCATCTTCGCTCTAAACGGAGAAGCCTATATTAAAAAATTGCAAAACGATACAGACGGAATCTTCCTTATCTCGCTTAATGAAAAGTATGCACCTATCAAGGTTAGTGAAAATGACCGCTTAGACATATTTGGAAAAGTTCTTGGAAAATCTGATGCTTCTGCTATTACAGGACATTACCGATAAAATTGCAAATCCTTTTTATCGGACACATCATTTTGCATAATTGACAATAAGAAAATTCTATAGAACTGAAAGAAGGGATTTTTATGGCGGTTACCAATAATATCCGAGAAATCCGAGAACAGCGTGGCATTTACCAAGATGACCTTGCCGCTGCTATCGGATTCAGCACCAAAACTGTCGGCAGGATAGAACGTGGGGACAGCACCCCATCTGCCGAGTTTATGCTACGGATTTCTAAATACTTTAATTTATTGGTGGAAGATGTCTTCCATGTAGAAGATTGAGCTGGGTAGATGCCACCCAGCTCTTTTTATGTTTGAATCGTCAACCTTCAATTCGATTATGTTTTCATCTCCAAACACATTTTTTCATCCAATGCAATGTTATATTAAATGAAAAAATCATTTGATATCATAACAAAAGTTATATTATTCTCTTCTTATATGTGCATATAATCCCAACTATAATGATAGTTATGTAATAAAGAATAGTACGAGCATTTTTAATTTTATCAGCTATCATAATTCTGTATGCCTCCTTCTTCCATGAGATTACAGCAAATGTAGTAGTAACGTCTATCAAAAGACTTTTACATATTAGATAAATGCATGTAAAATTTCTTTTACATAGCTTAATTGCGGTCTATTTAGCTTGTTTCATGACTACTCAGGAAAAATATTTCTACCCTCGCCCCACCTGTATTTTCAGAACTTGAAAGTTTAATCCCTCCGCCATATTTTTCAGCCACAGTTTTTGCGAAAAAAAGCCCAATCCCATAATGGGCTTCGCCATTTCTACTTGTGTCATCCATAAAAAACTGCTCTGTGCCATGCAATAATGCTTCTTTTGTAAATCCTGATCCGCTATCCTCCACAATGAATGTCAGCCGGTCATCCTGCTCCTTTGCGTCAATATAAATGATTCCATTTTCTTTTGTATGCTCCACTGCATTCTGAATCACATTCATTACGGCTCGGAACATTGGATCATAAGCAATCGTTACCTTTTTATCACTTTGTTCCGCCTTCCAATCTATCTTCTGGTGATAGATTTCTACCAGTCCGAGTGCCTGTTCCTTTATATCTGCGAAAAAATCTTCTAACCTCACCGTTGTATAGGTAACATCACTGCAATTCCATGATTTTGTGACATCTATCAACTGTTTTACATAACTTTGTATCTGTGTTGTGCCGTTCAAAACATAAGTGATATTTTTCTTCTGTTCTGTGGTCAGTTCAGTCTCTGAAAGTAGTTCTGCATTTCCCCGTACAATCGTAAGAGGTGTTTTAATATCATGCGCCAAAGCAGACATCTGCTGTTTCTTTTCCTGCTCTGTTTTCCACTGCTTTTCTAAAGATTCTCGCAATGCATCTCGCATATCATCGATTGCCGATAAACAGTCATCAAACTCTTTGATACCGGAACAGGATGTCTCATATTCCAGATTTTGATCCTTTATTTGTCCGATTGCGTCTAATACAGGCTGCATCTGCTTTTTGATTCTTTTTCCAAAACGTATGGACGGAATGATGATAATCGCTACCGCTCCAATCACAGACATAATACTCATCACATTCTGTGGTTCTATAAAATGCTCCCTCAAAAAAGCTGAATGATATTGAGGTGTCAGGCGATATTGCAATACAACATATTCATTTTCCCTTACAATTACTTTATAAAAATATTTCCCGGATGCGTTTCCGTACTTTGCAACATTCCATGCTATCTGTTCGTATTGTTCTGACAGATCTCCACCTATTTTCTCTCCATTCTCTGAAAAGATTACATAATCACAAAGTGCGGGAATCATCTCAGCAGTCACTTTATCTGCACGTAGAATCGTATCATATGCTTCATTAATCTTTTGCTCTGCATAATTTGCCGGATAAATACAGCCCACACTAATCAAAAGGCACAGCAGCAGCCAAGCAACAATCACCAAACCAACTAATGATCCAAGCATGACCAGTACATATCTCATAAAAATCCTGCTGAGTGCATTGCTTCTCTTTACTCTTCCCATTTATATCCAATCCCCCAGACTGTTTTTATCGGTGTATAATCATAATCCGCAAATTTTGCTCTTATATTTTTGATATGCGTGATAATGGTACTGTCATTACTCTCACTGTCAAAGCCAAAGACCGCTTCCAATATCTGTTCCTTCGAGAAAACCTGTCCTCTGTTTTTAGCCAGAAATTCACAGATTTCGTACTCTGCTTTCGTAAACGGAAGTTCTTTATCATCCATCAACAGTTTCTTTTGAGACATCTGAATGCAGACTCTCCCTAAAACCATTCGGACAGAATGTTCCCTGTGCTCTCTTCTAAGATGTGCATTGATCCTTGCTCGAAGTTCCATCACTCCAAATGGCTTTGAAATATAATCATCTGCTCCTAAAGAAAGTCCGTTTACCAGACTGTTTTCCTCCGTTTTTGCCGTAAGAAACAAAATCGGACAATCCACAAGTGCCCTGATTCTTTTGCATAATTCGAAGCCGTCAATTCCAGGCATCATAATGTCCAGTAAAATCAGGTCATAACGATGTAATTCTTCCATATTAAGTTTCAGCGGATTACTTACTTTGGTAACCAGATGTCCATCCTTATTCAAAATGCTTTCTATCATTTCCAAAATTGCCGGTTCATCATCAACTGCCAGTATTTTTGCCATAGTTTCCCTCGATTCTATTCCGATATTCTGTTTCCTTCCCAGTGGTTTACCCACCAAAAATAGTATACCATACTAATCCCTGTAAATATTAAGCAATCTGGTATGAATGACAACCATTCACCTACACTAGTTTCTCCCAATACAGATTGCAGATAAGTATATGGTACTCTACCCGTCCAGCAGACAAATACATATTTCCACACATAATCTCCAAGTCCGGTAAGCATCAATGCACTAATTAGTCCTGATATAATCCCTGCTCCAATGGATACCCCTTTTCCAAACTGAAAAGCCAGAATCAGCTGCCACAGATAAAGTGGAACACTGCTTCCCCACAGCAGCAATGCTGCAAATATACATCCTTTCATGATTTCGATATCGCTTGATGCGATTCTTCCAAATCCAATTCCGAATATGATTGCTGTCAATAGGATAGAGCACAGACACAAAACCAGTAGCATCAACAGTTTCGATAAAAATGCTGCAGGTTTATCCGGTAAAGACAACAGATTTTGAAAATCACCTGCATTTTGTTCCTGTTCCATCACACTTGCTGTAAAAATTCCAATAAGTACCGGAAGTCCTGCTCCTATTGCCTGATAAAATGCAATCACTTTCATATTTTCATTCCATGGTGAAAAAAAGTAATATATTAAAAATATAACGCTGGTTATAATCGGAATCAGTAAGTGTGCCAGAATCACAGATGTTCCTTTCATCTTTCGCAAGTCTGCATTAAGAGATCTTCCAATCATCTTATTTCACCTCTCTTCTCTCAAACCATTTCAAAAACAGAACCGTTACAAAAACAAACCAGATGATTGAGAGACACATTCCCGGAACAATGACTCCCGTATCCAAAAGAGGATTCCCTGCTTCTGCGGCAAGTCCATTTGGTAAAACATGAAGCAACGGGCACATCATTCGCATAGGGATTGCAGAAACAAGTACATACCAGATTCTGGTTTGTGATATTACCACACCGCTGACGGTAATAAATAGGCAGACGAACAGGTTTACAATCATTCCAAATCGTTCACTTAAAAATAAAGCTACCGGAATCTCCCATAACTCAGAAACCGTCAGAAACAATACTGCAATCAACGCTCCTCCAACTGGAACATGTGTCGTTAGAAGAAAGCCTCCAAGCGTTGCTCCTGCAAACACAATCACATTAGAAAACAAAATCATGTACCCAATATAAATAATTTTCCCCAGCAACAATTTTCTTCTGTCTGTGGGAATAGTCATTAAATGATAGTATTTTATCTTTTTCTCCTGCGCCACAGAAAGATAACAAAATAGAGCAATCATCCCCGGCAGCAAAAGTGTATACCACCAGTTCCAAACACTTTCTGCATAAGCATTTGTCATCCCAAGAGTAAATATAAATGCCATGACAAATGTAAGAAGAGGAAATCCCCAGATAAACTTTTTTCGCATGGTTCTTTTGGCTTTTTGATGTTCTGCTTTTATAATATTAACCATGGATTTCACCTGCTTTCTGGTTTTTTCTTACCACATTCATAAACAAATCTTCAAGATTATCTCCCTGCTTTAATGCTCCTTCGTATCCTAAGATTCCACCTGAAATAATCCCGACTTTATCTGCAAGTAACTGTACCTCTGAGAGAATATGACTGGAGAGAATTACAGTGATTCCCTGTTCCGGAAAAGACCGGATCAGCTCTCGTAATTCCTCGATACCTATTGGATCTAATCCATTCGTAGGTTCATCCAATATCAAAAGTTCCGGTTCTCCAAGCAACGCCATTGCAATGCCTAATCTTTGCTTCATTCCCAAAGAAAACTGCCCTGCTTTCTTCTTTCCGGTGTTTGTAAGTGATACAATCTGCAAGACCTCATCAATTCTGTTTTCATCTGTACCAAGCAATAATTGTCTTACCTTCAAATTCTCTCTGGCGGAAAGATTTTCATAAATAGGCGGATTTTCAATTAACGCTCCTATTTTTGATAAATCTTTCCTATCCAAAAGTTTTCCATCAAAGTAAATCTTTCCTGCAGTTGGTTTCATCATACCGGTCAGCATTTTCAATGTGGTAGATTTACCAGCACCATTCGGTCCAAGCAGTCCATAAATCTCTCCCTTTTCGATATTAAGTGAAACATTATTTACCGCTTTCTGTTTTCTAAAATATTTACATAGATTTTGTGTCTGTAACATCATTTCCATCTTTACTATCCTTCCTTCTATATTTCATTTCTTACTGAAATATAACCTAACAGAAAAAAATAAAGATTTGATGAAGATTTATTCCCGTATGGAATAAACCATCAATTGAATATCATTATCAGAACTCGGCTTTCCACTGAAATCAGCAAAGCTGTTACAAATACGAAGTCCTAATTTACAGAATATCTCCGTGATTTCATCCAAACTATATAACCTTATAGGATTTCCTTCTTTCATTTCAGGCTTATAAAGTGCTTCTCCATACATATAGTCTACCTGCCCATATATCAGCGTTTTTCTATCCTTCTCCCATTCAAAAGCAGATAATGTAAGTTCCTTTTCTCCTGCATCCCATAACTTGCAAGGGAAATGTGTTTGGGCATAGCTTCCATTCATGATAGCCATACTGTAAAATACGACCAACGAAAAGACGGATTTCATCTCCGGAAATAACCCCATTGGCTGCAAGGTTATTAAAATAATTTTCGTCATACTTATTCATTGTCTGACCGACCTTGAGCGAAATTCCCGGCTCAATACAATAAGCAACATTGCCTGAGTATGAGCCAATAGCCTTAAGATTGGTAAAATTGGAACGTCCGGTATGCCAACCATTTTTCAAGGTCAAATTGCTATGTCCCCATACCCCATCGTAATTAGCATCGCCATCACGAGGGAAATCGACCATATAAACATCGGCTTTTTCTCCCGAAGCAGCATATGCTGTTGTCGAGCCAATGCCTGCAAAAGTGGTCACACACATAAGGGTCGCCAAGAAAAGCGATGTGACTCTTTTGAATTTTGACTTTATCATTGCGTTTCCTCCTGTAAAAATTGAAAACACACCGTATCGCTACGATGTGCCTTTGTGGATTTTTTCTTACGGCAGAATTTACCTGCCGAAAAACAAATGCGGATTTTTCGTTAATTTTTCATTTTACCATACACCTCCAGTCCGTTCATACTGTGCGATTCCCCCTTAGAGATAGACATATACTTTGAGATAGTTATATTCAAGTGAGATAGTATATATCATTTTCGGTAGGTAAAAGTATAACTAAGGGGTTAGAGTGTGAGAAAGGGGAACTGTAAAACAGGCTATCTGCTGTCACGCTCTGCACGATTACGCAAGAACTTGTTGTAATGCTCCAATGCTTTGCAGACAAAATCCTCCGTCTGACTGACGGGAATGTTTTTCGGGATAAGCTGTCTTACTCTGTCGCCCCTCAACACAATTTTCTCCTTTTGGTTCGGCTTTTCCTCAGACATAACAGCGTGGATTGCTTCGGTTGTAAGGTTGCCCTCGTTGAATAACTTTCGCATACGGATTGTCTGGTCGTGTGACGGGGTTGCGTCATTCAGGTCGATTTCGTCAACCACATCACGCTGGCAATCTTCGTCAAGATAGGAAAGTTCTACGGCAGGACGCATTTTAATACGCCCCTCGTCAACAAATTCAAGCAGTTCGGGAACAAGGTTTGTCAGGCGGACATAACGCTGTATTTGTGTGTTACTGTCCTGACTCTCAGAAGCTAAAATCTCTCTTGATTTACCCACAATAGAATTGTGTCCCACTGGGACTCCATTTTCTTTGCTCGGTCTGCCTGCTTGCCTTTTCATTGCTTCCAAACGCATTTTATAGGCAAAGGCTTTTTCACTTGGCAATATCTCTGACCTCTGGAAATTACTCTCAACCATTAAAATGGTCGCTTCATCTCTGCTTAGGTCTACAGTCTCACTTCTCAGTGTTTCAAATCCTGCCAGTTCACAAGCTCGCTTTCGTCTGTGTCCTGAAACAAGTTCATATCTGCCGTCCTCTTTCTGCCTTACTGTTGCCGGAGTAATCACTCCTCTTTCCTTGACACTCTCCACAAGCTGCATCATATCTTCATCGTCCCTGACCTTAAACGGGTGGTCGGGAAAATCATCAATCAGCTCCAATGGAATATCTCGGATTTTTGAAAGCTGTTCTTCATCTCTCTGTGCCTGCGTGGTAAATAAATCATCGAGCTTCGTGAGAGTGAAGTCGCTCTTTCTTCCTGCCATCGGCTAACACCTCCTTTGTAAATTCAGCGTATGCCTTTGACACTGTGCTGTTTGGCTCATAAGCATAAATGCTTTTGCCTTTGGAAGAAGTTTCAGCAGCTTTCACGGCAATCGGGATTTGTGTTCGATACATTCTTATCTGATTACCGAAGTTTGCCCTGAGTGCTTCCACCGTACTCTTTGCAAGGTTTGTTCGGCTATCCACCAAAGTAAGCAGCATACCGTCTATCTTAATATCCGGATTGATATACTTCTTTACTTTTGAAATGGTCTGCACAAGCTGTGTCATCCCCTTTGCAGGCAAATACTGAGCCTGAACCGGAATGATAACACTGTCTGCCGCTGATAAAGCATTGAGAGTAACCATACCAAGTGAAGACATACAGTCTATAATTACATAATCATATCTGTTCTTCACTTGACTCAGATAATTTTTAAGGGTAGTTTCTCTGCTCATTGCGTTCACAAGGTTAAATTCCATTGCTGAAAGCTCAAGGTTTGCCGGAACAAGGTCAACACCTTCTTCGTGGTGCAGGATACCAACCATAGGGTCTGTCATCGTTTCATTGATTACATCTGTGAGTTTCGTTGCAAGCGTGATACCCAAGCCATCTGTATCCTGCCAACCAAGACAAGTCGTTAAATCTCCCTGCGGGTCTGCGTCTATGAGCAATACTTTCTTGCCCTGCATTGCAAGCCCGACTCCAAGATTAACTGTCGTGGTGGTCTTTCCGACTCCGCCTTTCTGATTACATACGGAAATCGTTTTACAGTTTGACACTTCTTTTTGCCCTCCTTTCTGAAAATTCATAGCCACCGCATTATGGCTATGTACCTGACCGACTCATTTCCTAATCGGTCATAGCAATATTTGTTCTCAACACCCCTTGCCAAGCAAAATGCTTATGGGAAGTCACTAAGGAACAGACTGCTTATCTGTATCATAGGATTCTAACCTCTGCCGGGTACTCCGCCAGCTCCGTAGAGAAGTATCATTATCATTCTGACTGTCATCGCCATATCAGGAGCAACCTGATACTCATAGCCGGAGTTCTCGCTATTCTGAAATACAGAAATCACGGCGTACCTGCTAAAGTGGCTATCATCAGAAATAAAGTCTTAGTGAATGACTTATTCAATTTTCAAGTGAAAAGGCTTCCGTTTTTTGCTATCCGGAATGACCCCCTTCACTCATTTGGACAAAGGAGTATGAAATGCACACCCAAAACCACCGCTTTTCCGAAAATATTTCAAAAAAATTTTTGAAATAAAAAAGCCGCCTGCTCCGGTTAGGAAACAGACGGCAAATCAACGTTCTAAATGTATTCAATTTTCAATTTCTTTTTCTTTGCTTCAAGCACTTTGCATAGGACATCATCTACTGCGTCGGTATATCGTCCCTGAGCTGCTAAATTGTTCTTCAGTTCGATGAGCGATTGTATCACTCGGCTTCGTTCTTCTTCATTTAAGTATAGATGAATTGCTTCTGACAATATTTCAAAGAGAAAAAGCCTTAGTGAAGTAATCAATATTCTGAACCTTACTTCTTCTATAGAATAAAAAAATAAGTGTAACTGGAATTAAACAGTTACACTTACTTTTATTAATAGCCCCTATCTTCTCTTGGAAATGAATACTCGTTTCCATTTATATCTTTTATTATAATCTGGTTTTCTGAAGCCTTTAACGAAAGATTAGTAGGAATTGAAATATTCATTGATTCCATATGTAGAATCGGTGGCTTAATATATTTCACAATATATTTTCCCATTTCATTCCCTGCTCTATTAGTCAATTCATTCCAAGCATCATCTCCTATATAACAACGACCACCTTCCTCTAAATACTTACTCTTTAATCTTTCTAATAACGGCGACATTGTCCCATCAAAAACCACTAATATTGGGGTTAGCCCTGCCATTTTTGCTTCATATGGGAAACTCATTTCCTCATCAAATCGTCCTTGCCCGCTAGCAGCTATTGTTACTCTCAATTTTAACTCATACACTTCTTTTTTCTCTTCAATATAACAATCTACCTGTCGTCCTTCATTAGTAGACCTACCATTTTCATCTATTCTTTTTACAGGAGAATGTCTATGCGACACCGATTCTCCACCCATGCAACTTGCCATAAGTGGTTCAAACAAATACCCAGTTTCTTGAGCACTTCTATTGTCAATATCATATATTAGTTTTCTCCACATCATCCATGAAAAAAGCAATTCATCATCACAATTACCATATTCAAGCAAACTTCTCAATCCTATTTGTTCTGTCGTAGGGAAGGGCTGTGTTTTAAGTATATTGTAAAATTTGAATCTTCTTCTATACAATTCAGAAAGATTTTTAATGTATAAATAAATAATATTATTTGTATCAGTTGCTCCAGATTGTTGCAAACAGTTTACTGCATCTTCTATAGTTTTATGTGGTAAACTTTCAATCATCTGTGGAGTAATTTTATAAAAATCTTTATCCGTCAAATCGGCAAACTCTTCAATAAACCAATCAGCATTTTTTTCAAATATATCTTTATATGCTATATGTGTAATTAAAATAACTTCCTTAGGTTCTATTACAACCAAAGCATTTCCTGAACCATGTTGAGAAAATGTCTTATAAAACGCTTTTTGTTGAGTAGTTATCGCCATATGTCCTCCTATAAATCTAGTTTCATTTGTTCAAATTGTTTTTCAGTCAATGCTTCTAACATTTCACATGTATGTGATAATGCAGGGCTTTTCGCACTTGCCTTTGTAACATCAAAGCTTATAAGCATCGCCTCTTTACTTTCGTTTTCGTTCTTATCTGCTTCAAGTATTGATTTAGCAATTTGATATGCAAATTGAGGTGGGATTGCATTCCCTATTTGCTGTATTTTTTGTGAATCTGTCCCCTTAAATAAAAAAGTATCTGGAAAAGTTTGTATTCTTGCACACTCTCTTATCGTTAACATCCTATTTAGTTTAGGATGTATAAATTCTGAATTTGCAGAGCCGGTAATAGTTAAACATGGTTCTTCATACGATAGTCTTTTCATTCCAGAAGGAGCCCCACCTCTTTTTTCAGATGGAGTTCCATCGCAAACTCTTCTTGATGCTCGTTTTTTGAATGAATCATGTTGCAATTTCTCTGGCAAATCTTTCATACTTTGACCAACTTGCAAAGCTTTTATTCTTTCTAATTTAATTCCGGTATCTCTTTTTCCTATATGATCTATCTCTGGTTTTTCTTTATCCTCTAAATCACCAATTGCATTAAAAAGTGTGCATGAAGTTTTTTTATATATTGCCCCTACTGCTTCTTCATTAGGCTTGGGAAAACAAAATTCTTTACCTTCTCTATTTCCAATAATAATAACTCTTTTTCTTCTCTGAGGAATTCCATATTCCTGCATATACACCTTTTTGAGGTATACTGAATATCCTAATTCAATCATTTTTTTTACACATTCAAGAAGATACTCTCCTTTGGCTGTTGTAAGTATCCCTTCTACATTTTCCATCATAAACCATCTTGGATAGAAAACATTTAATGCGTCCGCATAATTTCTAACAAGTTTATTTCTTGGGTCATCCCAGAAACGACTTCCTGCTGTTGTAAATCCTTGGCAAGGCGGTCCACCTATAATCAAGTCTAATTCTCCTCTTTCAAGTCCTAATCTGTCTCTAATCTCAACAAAATCACAAGAAGATAAGTCCTCTTTTTTGCAAGTTCCTTCTCCGAAATTATAGTTATATGTCTCAATCGCAGAATCATCCAATTCATATGCTGAAATAATATCTATTCCTGCCTTTTTAAACCCTAATGAACATCCACCAGCACCCGCAAAAAGACTTATGGCTTTCATACATCTATCACCTCTCTCTTAACACATATTAATACAACCAAAATAAAGATACCATCTAAATTGAAAAAAGAAGAGTAAAAACTACCCTTCCTTCTTCCCTATCAATATCAAATGAGCATGTTCTCTTATTCTAATATAATTTAGCCCCTGCCGGAATATGGTTATCAACCATCAGAAGATGCAGTTCTTCATCGTCTGAATCCTTCAGGTTATTCACTGCTGAAAGCAGCATACCGCAAGACTCGATTCCCATCATCTTTCTTGGCGGAAGGTTGGTGATTGCGATCAGTGTCTTACCAACTAATTCTTCCGGCTCATAGTAAGAGTGGATTCCGCTTAAGATCGTGCGGTCTGTACCTGTTCCGTCATCCAGTGTGAACTGAAGGAGCTTCTTGCTCTTCGGAACTGCTACACACTCTTTAACCTTTACGGCACGGAAATCAGATTTGCTGAATGTATCGAAATCAACCTCTTCTTCAAATAAAGGCTCAACCTTTACGTTGGAGAAGTCAATCTTCGCGTTGTCTTTGAAGAATCCGTTGTTGTCGTTTGCAGTTGCTTCTTCTCCTGCTCCGGATTTTCCTGCTTTTTTGTCAGAGTCAAGACTCTTCATCGTAGGAAACAATAATACATCACGGATAGCCTGGCTGTCTGTCAGCAGCATTACCAGACGGTCAATACCGTAACCGATACCACCTGTTGGCGGCATACCGATTTCCAGAGCATTCAGGAAATCTTCATCTGTATGGTTAGCTTCATCATCGCCGGCTGCAAATGCTTCTTCCTGTGCAGCGAAACGTTCTCTCTGATCGATCGGATCATTCAGCTCTGAGTAAGCGTTGCACATTTCACGGCCGTAAATATATAACTCGAAACGTTCTACCAATTCAGGATTGGATGGTTTCTTCTTAGTCAATGGTGAAATTTCAATCGGATGATCTGTGACAAATGTAGGCTGGATCATCTTGTCTTCACAGAATTCTTCGAAGAAGAGATTGATGATGTCACCCTTCTTGTGACGTGCTTCATAAGCAACATGATGCTCGTCAGCCAGTTTCTTGGCTTCTTCATCTGTCTTCACTTCTGTAAAATCTACACCTGAGTATTTCTTAACTGCATCCATCATTGTGATACGTTCAAATGGCTTTGACATATCAATAATCGTGCCATTATAGCTGAGTACTGCGCTGCCGCAGACTTTCTCTGCAAGATAACGGAACATACTCTCTGTCAGTTCCATCATGCCTTCATAGTCTGTGTAAGCCTGGTATAATTCCATCAATGTAAATTCCGGATTGTGACGGGTATCAACACCTTCATTACGGAATACACGGCCGATTTCGTAAACTCTTTCAAGACCGCCGACGATCAGACGTTTCAGATAAAGCTCCAGAGAAATACGAAGCTTCACATCTTCATCCAGCGCGTTGTAATGTGTCTCGAAAGGTCTTGCTGCTGCACCGCCTGCATTGGATACAAGCATCGGCGTCTCTACTTCCATGAAGCCGCGGCCGTCAAGGAAGTTACGAATTTCCTTAAGAATCTGGGAACGTTTGATAAATGTATCTCTGACTTCCGGATTCATGATCAGATCCACATAACGCTGACGATAACGAATATCTGTGTTTGTCAGGCCATGGAACTTCTCAGGAAGTGTATGCAGACTCTTGGAAAGGAGCGTGATCTCTGTTGCATGAATAGAAATCTCACCTGTCTTTGTCTTGAAAACTTTGCCCTTGATGCCAATGATATCACCGATATCAAACTTCTTGAATGCCTGATAGGCCTCTGTACCCAGTTCATCTCTTGCTACATAAGACTGAATATCTCCCTGCAGATCACGGACATTGCAGAAAGAAGCCTTACCCATGACACGCTTCTGCATCATACGGCCGGCTACAGTCACTTCCTGACCTTCAAGTTCATCAAAATTGTTCTTAATCTCCATGCTGTGATGGGTTACGTTATACTTAGTGATCAGAAACGGGTCATTGCCTGCTGCCTGAAGGTCAGCCAGCTTGCCGCGTCTGATTTTATCCTGTTCACTGACATCTGGTGTCTGATTGTTCTTTGCCTCTGCCACTTTGCTCTCTCCTGTTCTATTCGATAACTGATTTTTGCGTTTCCTATTACTAAATTCAAGGGCTTACTCATAGAATTAAGCCCTTGTCCATATTAAGCTCTTGCAATCTCAAGGATCTTGAATTCCAGGTCACCGGAAATAGTCTCAACAACGATTGTCTCGCCAACCTTGGAACCAATAAGTGCTGCACCTACCGGTGATTCATTGGAAATCTTGCCGTTTAATGCATCTGCTTCTGTAGAACCAACGATTGTATATTCCACTTCTTCGTCCATCTCTACGTCATATAACTTCACACGGCTGCCGATACCGACAGTATCTGCATCCACTTCATCCTGGCCAACAACTTCTACATTCTTCAGAAGTTTCTCGAGTTCTTCGATACGTGCTTCTATATCTCTCTGCTCGTCCTTAGCTGCATCGTACTCAGCATTTTCAGAAAGGTCGCCCTGTTCTCTCGCTTCCTTGATCTTCTGGGCAACTTCCTTACGTTTGTATACCTTCAGATCAAATAATTCATCTTCCAACGCTCTTAAACCCGCAAATGTCATAATATTCTTCTTTGTCTCAGCCATAATAAAATATCCTTTCTATAACTATTATTCTATCTTTCACCTGAACTGCTCAGTCATTCTCAAAATGTTCATACTTCAGGCTGGATCCATCTTCTGCAATCCGCCATACAGTATAACTGCAGAACTATCTATTTTATCCAGCATACATCCCTGTATTATATCTTATTGACATTTCACTGTCAACTGATTCCTTCACTTAAACCCTTGATTCATGCCATATTTTTCGTCATGATCCATTGTTTTTGTCATGAGCTTTCATACCGCCTTCGCTGTATGCTAGCCAATCTGCCAAAAGCTGTTTCAAAGCTTCATAAGATTCCACTTCATTCACAGCCTGACGCATTCTGGCGGAACCGTGATAACCGGCTGTATACCAGGCCACATGTTTGCGCATCTCTCGGATGCCCTGATATTCTCCCTTGTAACGGATATGCATTTCCGCGTGACGCAGCATCATATCTGTCATCTCTTTCAGCGACGGTTTCTCGTGAAGGATTCCCTTCTCCAGATAATCAATGATATCTCTGAACAGCCATGGGTTGCCTCTGGCGCCTCTGGCTGCCATAATGGCATCACATCCGGTCTCTTCAATCATCCGCTTTGCATCCTGAGGGGTAAAAATGTCGCCATTTCCGATAACCGGAATCTTCACGGCCTCTTTTACCCTGCGGATGATCTCCCAATCGGCCTTTCCGCTGTAATACTGTTCTCTCGTTCTCCCGTGGACAGCAACAGCCGCAGCGCCATTGGCCTCCGCAATTTTGGCCATCTCTACAGCATTGATATGATCATCATCAAAACCTTTTCTAATCTTGACCGTCACCGGCTTGTCAATGGCTTCCACCAGACTTCTGACGATCCGGCCTGCCAGCTCCGGCTGCTTCATCAGTGCGGACCCTTCACCGTTATTGACAACTTTCGGCACAGGACATCCCATATTGACATCCAGCACATCAAAATCTCTGTCTGCAATCATTCTTGCCGCTTCCGCCATGATATCCGAGTCTGAACCAAACAGCTGCAGAGACACCGGGCGTTCCTGTGGCACAGTTTCCATTAGAAGAAATGTGTTTTTGTTCTTATAAGTAATGGCTTTTGCACTGACCATCTCCGTACAGACCATGCCGCATCCCTGTTCGCGGCAGAGCACACGAAATGGCAGGTCAGTAACGCCTGCCATCGGTGCCAGTATAACGGGACGATCAATGCAAAGATTTCCAATTTGTAATGGTTTCATCATCATATGCACAATGTTTCCTTTTTATTCCTGCTTCAATGTCTATCATTGACTTAGTTCTGTATTTTCCTGCTCTTCCTTCCGGCAGCCACATTTTTATAATAAATAATGCGCAGCCCCTGAAGGGTCAGCATATTATCATAAATATCAATGACATCTGTTTCGTCGGCAATCACCTTGCCGAAACCGCCTGTTGCCACCACTTTGATATTCTCAAGACCAGATTCCTCTTTCATCTTGCGGACAATGTATTCCGTCTCCCCAATGGTACCGTACACGATTCCGGCCTGAATGCACTCTGTTGTATCCTTCGTCAGAATTGTCTTCGGCTTTCTAATCTCCACTTCCGGAATTCTGGCTGCATCACTGGTCAGCGCCTGAACACTTGTCTGAATACCCGGCGCAATAACAACGGAATCCAGCTTGCCGTCCTCTAAAACCAGCTGATAGGAAGTCGCTGTTCCGTAATCAATGACAATGGCCGGCACACCGTATAATTCCTTGACAGCCGCTGCATTGACGATCAGATCAGAACCTGCTTCCTTCGGGTTCTCTGCACCGACTTTCACTCCTGTCTTCACTCCCGGTCCCACAATAACCGGATGCACATGAAAATATTTGATACAGGCATTGGTCAGCGAATACATGACATTCGGCACGACAGAAGCGATAATAACGCCTTCTATATCATGGTGACTGGCATTGGATAAACGAACCAGATCACGCAAAAGCACACCATACTCATCGGATGTTCTTGGAACCTTTGTGGTCACACGATAAATCTTCAGAAGCTTCTCTCCCTTGAAGGTACCCAATGTGATATTTGTGTTGCTGACATCAATCGCCATTATCATCTTCAATATCCTCCCCTAAAAAGAAAACTTTATAATAGGTCTCCAGTGACTCAAATAATTCCTGTTTCTCCTGCTGCATCTGCTTAATCTTCAACACACTGCCGATCTCATCATAAAGAAGATCGCCTTCATCGGCAGATGTATTGAGTTCAAGATTGCCGTTTTCATCAAATTCAAGGGACAGCACACCGCCTACATCTTCCGTGAACAACACGCACATAATCTTCAGCTCATCCTTAACATGCTGCGGCAGCCCTTCAAAATTCTCATTCAGATAAAACTTCTTCTCGTATGCACTTGAAGCACATAATACCATTTTATCCTGAAACATATTCTTCCTCCTTCATATACCTGCCCGTTTCTGCTCAGGGCAAGTCCTTCTCATTCTATAACTATACATACCCAAGAACGCCTCTGACCGAGACTTCCCCCGATATCACCGATGTTGTCGTTCCATCATCCCTCTCAACAAGAAGCGCACCTTCCGCATCAATGCCTCGGGCAGTTCCTTCATACCGATGGCCGCGTTCCTCAATCATCACTCTGCGGTCCATATTCACAAGGCGCTGATTATAAGCATCCACCATCAATGCCAAATTCTCTGTCTGCGCAAAGAGATCATAATACTTCTCAAACGCTTTCCAGGTATCTGCAATAATCTCCGCCCGTTTGTAATAGGCGCCTGTGATCACATGCATGGATGCAGCAACCGACGCAATATCCTCTGGAAAATCATCTGTATTCACATTAATCCCGATGCCGATCACAACATAATGGATATTGTCCAGTTCTGAACTCATCTCTGTCAGGATTCCGCACACCTTGCGGCCGTCGATCACGATATCATTCGGCCATTTAATGGCACATCCTTCCACACGGCTGCTGATAGCATCATAAACAGCCATCGCTGCTACCAGTGTCAGCATAGACGCTGACATCGGATGAATCTGCGGTCTCAAAAGAATACTCATCCAGATGCCGCTGCCCTTTGGCGAATGCCAAGGACGGCCTCTTCTGCCTCTGCCGGATACCTGACGCTCAGCGACCACAAGTGTTCCATGTGAAGCCCCCTGTTCTGCCAGCATCTTAGCTGTCTGATTGGTCGATGCCTGTTCTTCTTCATAGACAACCGGCCGTGCCGCCCATGATGTCTCAAGGAGACTTTCTACTTCTTCTGCTGTCACAAGGTCCGGTGTCTGCACCAGCCTGTACCCTTTATTCTTCACAGCATCAATGACATAGCCCTCTTCCTTCAGTTGATTCATCACTTTCCAGATGGCTGTTCTTGACACGTCGAACATCTGACACAGCTCCTGGCCGGACACATAGTCCTCTGCCTCTCTGAGACACTTTAATATCTTTTCCTTCATGTCACGACCTCCGCTTATATTCATTCCATATGAACCCATATGATACGATATTAACCCATTTTGATTAAATTATCAAGAGCTGCAATAAAAAGAATGTGCCGCATCTCCCCTCTGTAAGGAAATGGACACATTCCATTCAATCTGTTTATGAAGCTTTAACATCGTATTCGCTTTCTCTTGAATCATCAAAAGCTGACTTGTATGACAGCGGATACAAAATCAATCCAAGTACGCATGCCCAAAATACATCCACAACTGAATGCTGTTTCAGGAAAAATGTTGACATACAGATTGCAAGGGCCAGTATGTAGGAACCCACATGAACCAGCTTCTTGTGCTTAAAGGCATTGGAATGCTGGATAACCGTATTGATTGCAATACTGTTGAACACATGGATCGACGGGCAGACATTCGTTGCCGTATCCACAGACCAGATCATGTCTACCAGTCTTGAGAAAATATTGTTATTGGTTATCTCCGGTCTCAGATTCAATCCATTCGGAATCAGTGTGTAAATAATCAGGCAGACAATCATACCGGTGAACATATAACGACAGGCATGATAAAAATCATCTCTTGACTTTATGTAAAAATAAACAAATGTACCGGCGATCCACACAAACCACAGCAAATACGGCACGATAAAGTATTCACAAAATGGAATCTTATCATCCAGCTTCGAATGTATCATCAAAACCGGCTGTGCATACTTCTCCAACAGGGAAAACCATGTAAAATAAACAAGCATAAAAACACTCACAAACTGCAATGGGTGATTCAAGGTCCATTGTCTCAATCTTCTCATAGGAACTCCTCCACAACTTATTATAATTATTATGGTCGACTAAAAATTATTTTCTTTCTTGATACAAACAGAAGTATACACCCATTTTTTAAAGATTGTCTATCTAAATTCTGAAAAATTTCTTAAACATTCTCGTTATAAGTTTGTAAAAAAGTACAAGCCGCTGTACAACCTGCACAGCGGCTCGCCTAATCTTAGGTGAAAATTTACATATCTTCTAAGCGTTATTTGGCATCTGCCTCTTTGACAACTTCCGCAATAGAAGTGGCAAGACCTGCAATGCCCTGAATATCTGACGGAATAATGATCTTCGTGGCCTTACCGTCAGCCGCCTTCGCAAAAGCTTCCAGACTCTTTAACTGGAGAACAGCTGAATCTGCACCGGCTTCGCGAATGAACTTGATACCATCAGCATTGGCCTGCTGAATCTTCAAAATAGCCTGCGCTTCACCTTCTGCCTCACGGATCTTCGCTTCCTTCACAGCTTCCGCATGAAGGATCGCAGATTGCTTATCTGCCTCAGCCTGCAGGATCACAGATTCCTTATGGCCTTCTGCCTTCAGGATTGCAGAACGTTTCTCACCTTCTGCGATCAGAATGGATTCTCGACGTTCACGTTCAGCCTTCATCTGTTTCTCCATGGCATCCTGAATCGCAGATGGCGGGATAATATTCTTCAGTTCGACACGATTGACCTTGATGCCCCATGGGTCAGTGGCTTCATCCAGTGTTGAACGCATCTTGGCATTGATGATCTCACGGGATGTCAGCGTCTCATCCAATTCCAGATCACCGATAATATTACGCAGTGTTGTTGCTGTCAGATTTTCAATGGCCATGATCGGATTCTGAACACCATAGCAATACAGCTTCGGGTCTGTAATCTGATAGAAGACAACGGTATCAATACGCATGGTAACGTTATCCTTCGTAATAACCGGCTGAGGTGCAAAATCTACAACCTGTTCCTTCAAGATAACTTTCTTGGCAACTTTGTCAATGATCGGCATCTTGATATGAAAACCAACCGACCAGGTTCCCTGATAGGCACCCAGACGCTCAATAACATAGGCATGGGCCTGGGGAACGATCTTCAGGCAGGATGCTAAGATCAATAACAGGATAATAATTAATACAATCACTAAAATCATATTAGTCTCCTTTCTTCTGTCCTTCGACAATGAGTTTCACGCCTTCAATACCAACAACAGTAACAACGTCACCTGTTCTGAAAATGATGGTATCATCCGAGCTTCTTGCTGTCCATTCCAGACCATTGATCACAACCTGACCTTCACCTTTCAGGTTATTGATATCCGCAATGACTCTGGCTGATTTGCCAACCAGGGCCTCCGTATTCGTCTTGACCGTTCTGGTATTCAGATACTTCACAGCCCATGGTCTTGTGAAAAACAGCAGTACAACAGATACAACTACAAAAACGCCAATCTGGATTCCCTGATTCAATCCGAGCAACGCTGTCAGAAATGCAAACAGAGCGCCTGCTGCAAACCAGATTGTCGTCAACCCCAGCGTCATAATCTCTATGATCAGCAGAACTGCCATCAATGCCAGCCAGATAATCTCCATTTGTTCCACGCAAATCCCTCCTTGCCTCATTCTATTCCGCATCTGCGTCAGATATCTGTAGTTGTCTTCATCATATCATTTTTTACGGTTGATGTCTATATCATTCCTCATTATTTAAAACAATTGACATTTGATATGTTAATAAATCTGAATTTTCTGAATTTTTTCTTACGAAATGATAACAATTTACAATTGTTCTCTTCTCTGGCGATTCGCCTCATACATCAACACCGCCGCTGCAACCGCTGCATTCAGCGATTCAAGCTGTCCTCCCATAGGAATTCTGATGTAATCCGTGGCACTGTCAGCCGCTTCCTGCGTCAGGCCATTGCCTTCATTGCCGATGAGAAATCCTGAAGGCTGTCTGTAGTCTTCTCCGTCATAGGTATGCTTTCCCTTTAAATGGGCCGCATACAACCGAATGCCCTGTGCTTTTGCCATACGGATAGTCTCACAGAAATCATCCACATAGACAAACGGCATTCTGTACAGAGACCCCATTGTAGCCCTGATGGTCTTCGGATTATAAATATCTGTCGTTTCACGGCTCATAATGATCCCCGTTACGCCGGCTCCTTCCGCTGTCCGCATCATGGTGCCGAGATTACCCGGATCCTGGATATTCTCAAGGAACAGCAGCAATGCATCCGGCTGCTTCATAATAGCGTCCAGACTGTTCTCCTGCTGTCTGACAACCGCCATAATTCCCTGAGGTGTCTGTGTATCGGAAACCTGTCGGAATACCTGATTATCCACGATCAGTGCCTTCGAAAGATCCAGTCCCCGAAGTTCCGGCGGATGCCTGTAAAAGCTCTCAGATACATAAACCCTCTCCAGTCTGTCCGCCGGAGTTTCTGCAACCATCCGGATGCCCTCTGCCACAAAACACTTTTCCTTTTTTCTCTGCTTACTCTTATTCAAAAGCTCTTTAATCCTTTTCATCTGTGGATTGGAAACACTTGTGATCATCTTCTCCTCCTTCAAAAAAAGAGCTGCCGCCTCTTCCCGATGGCCCAAAGCCACTGCGGAATTTTCTGACGACAGCCCCTGAATATCTCTGTATGATTCAGTTATATCTGTTCTGTAATTATATCAATGTACTAGCGTGCAAGGATCTTGGCTACACTGTACTGGAACGGATCCAGCTCCTTCTGCATCGCCAATGCTTCCTCAATATCATAATCAACATACTTGCCGTCCTTATAAGCAACAACACGATTGCTCTTGCCGCCCATCAGAGCGTCTACAGCATAGGCTCCCATGACGGAAGCCATCACTCTGTCCTTCGCAGTCGGGCTTCCGCCTCTCTGCAGATGTCCAAGTATCGTTGCCCTCGTCTCAATGCCGGTGGCCGCTTCAATCCGCTTGGCCATGCTGGTGGAATGGCCAACACCCTCTGCATTGATGATAATATGATGCTTCTTGCCCCTTCTTCGGTTGGCAATAATATGATCAATCAAGGCTTCCTCATCGTAATTATATAATTCAGGAAGCAGGATATCCTCTGCACCGTTGGCAATACCGCACCAAAGTGCAATATATCCGGCATTTCTTCCCATAACTTCAATAATACTGCATCGCTCATGGGATGTGGATGTATCGCGGACCTTGTCAATGGCCTCCATCGCTGTATTCACCGCCGTATCAAAACCAATCGTATAGTCTGTACATGCAATATCCAGATCAATGGTTCCCGGTACACCAATGGTATTGATACCATGAGCCGCCAGCTTTCTTGCGCCCTGGAAAGAACCGTCACCGCCGATAACAACAACACTGTCTATGCCATGCTTCCTGCAGATCTCTGCGCCCTTTCTCTGGCCTTCCTCTGTACGAAACTCCTCACATCTGGCTGTGTATAAAAATGTACCGCCGCGATTGATAATATCAGATACACTGCCGGCATACAGATCAATGATCTCTTCCTCCAACAGTCCTGAATATCCCTTCTGAATCCCCTTGACCTGACAGCCGTAAGCAATCGCCGTTCTGACGACCGCTCGAACTGCAGCATTCATTCCCGGTGCATCTCCACCGCTTGTCAGTACACCTATTGTTTTTACACCATCATTCATGCTCAATTCCTCCACTTACGCTGTCTTAATCTTTTATCTCAAATCCATTAGAAATATTTTAATACAGTTTTAGAAGCTTTTCAAGACAGTTTCCCGAACTTTTACGTTTTCTTTTCCCAATACTGTTCCAAGCTGGTCAAGAATTTCTTCCTCTGCCTTTATATTCCATGATACAGGCAGTTTCTTAATGGCTTTTTCCACTTTACAGAATATGATGACCCGGTCATTGCCCGAATGCCCCGCCAGGGTTTTGTACAGGGCTTCCTGCTGTCCGATAAAGCTGTTCTTGTCCGGATACTGCAGCCATACTTCCTTTGGCACCTTATCAAAAGGAATGATCTTCTCCGCGATCAGTTTCGCCTGCTGATCCTCCGAAGCAGACACACGGCCCTTGATGTAAAGCTTCGCCTCCTCTGTCAGTTCAGCCTGATATTTCTCATAATCATTCGGAAAAATAATGACTTCTACTGTTCCCAGCAGATCCTCCAGCTGAATAAAAGCCATCATCTTGTTGTTCTTTGTTGATTTAACTGTTTTGCCCGTCACCATACCGCCAATGACCACCAATGACTGATCGACCACATTCGGCATGCCGATTTCCTCATTGACATAGAAATCGGAGGTCACCGCCGTGACATTCCTGCGCCAGCTCTCAGCCACATCATCCAGCGGATGTCCGCTGATATATACCCCAAGGACTTCCTTCTCAAAGGAAAGGAGAGTACCTTTGTCATACTCACCCACATTCGGATAACGAATCTCAAAAGCCTGTTTTTCTTCTTCATCCATGAAATCGAATAATGTCATCTGACCGCTGATATTTTTCTTTCTGTCCTGAGCCACCTGATCCATAATCTGCGCATAAACCATCATCTGCTGACGCCTTGTGGCTCCAAAGCTGTCAAAGGCACCTGCCTTGATAAAATTTTCAATGGAACGTTTATTGACTTCCTTGCCGCTCATACGCTCAATGAAATTCTTCAGGCTTGTAAATGGTCCCGCCAGGGCTCTCTCCTGTTCAATGGCTGCCACCACCGGTCTTCCGATACTTTTGACCGCAGAAAGTCCGTAAAGGATCCTGCCGTTGTCCACAGAGAAACTGCTGACGCCATGATTAATATCCGGCGGCAGTATCTTAATACCCATCTGTCTGCAGGTCATAATATATTCTGCAACTTTCACTGAATTGTCGATGACAGATGTCATCAGAGCCGCCATGAACTCTACCGGATAGTAGTATTTCAGCCATGCTGTCTGATAAGAAACAATGGTATAGGCTGCTGCATGGGACTTATTGAAGGCATACTTGGCAAAATCCGTCATCTCATCAAAGATCCTGTTGGCCGTCGCCTCATCAATACCGTTGGCAATACAGCCGGGCACACCCAGTTCATCATTGCCGTACACAAAGTACTGGCGTTCCTTCGCCATCACATCCGCTTTTTTCTTCGACATAGCTCGACGCACAAGGTCGCTTCGTCCCAGATCATAACCGGCCAGTTTCATAACAATCTGCATGACCTGTTCCTGATAGACAATACAGCCGTAGGTCGGTTCCAGAATCTCTTCCAGCTGAGGACACTCATACGTGATGGACGCCGGTTCGTTCTTTCCCTTGATATAACGCGGAATAAAATCCATTGGCCCTGGACGATAAAGCGAAATACCTGCAATGATATCCTCGAGATTATGGGGTTTCAGTTCCTTCATGAAGCTCTTCATTCCCGAACTTTCAAGCTGAAAAATACCGTCGGTTTTTCCTGTTCCGATCATATCAAAAACAGCCTTGTCATTGTAATCAATCTCATGCATGTCCACATGATGCCGACCGTCTGCATTGATCAGCTTCACTGCATTCTGAATAACAGTCAGTGTACGCAGCCCCAGAAAGTCCATTTTCAGCAGTCCCAGCTCTTCCAGCGTGGTCATGGTATATTGTGTCGTGATCACATCGTCTGCGCCTCTCGACAGCGGTACAAACTCATCGACAGCCTTCGGGCTGATAACAACACCTGCAGCATGCATGGATGTATGCCGCGGCAGACCTTCCAGTCTTCTTGCCATATCAATCAAATTGTGGATACTGTCATCCCCGTCATAGAGCTTTTTCAGCTCCGGATTCATCTTCAGTGCCTTATCGATGGTAATTCCAAGCTCATTCGGAATCATCTTGGCCACACTATCACAGATGGCATAAGGCAGATCCAGGACACGCCCCACATCACGGATCACCCCCCGCGCTGCCATTGTACCAAATGTAACAATCTGCACCACGCGCTCTTTGCCATATTTTCTGACAACATAATCAATGACTTCCTGTCGTCTTTCAAAACAGAAATCCACGTCGATATCGGGCATCGTCACACGGTTCGGATTCAGGAATCGCTCAAAGAGTAAATTGTAGCGAATCGGATCCAGGGTTGTAATATCCAGACAGTAGGATACAATGCTTCCTGCTGCCGAACCTCGGCCCGGTCCGACCATAATGTCATGCTCTTTGGCATAATGAATAAAATCCCATACAATCAGGAAATAATCCACGAATCCCATGGTTTTGATGGTATTTAATTCATAGCTGACACGCTCTTTGAGCTTCTCATCCGCCTGCGGGTATCTTTCATAAAAACCGTCCCAGACAAGTTTCTGCAGATATTCCCATGAATCGTACCCTTCCGGCACAGGAAATTCCGGCAGTTTGTAATGACCGAACTCGATATCCACATGGCATCGCATGGCAATTTTGTGCGTATTCTCGATAGCCTCACGGGCATAAGGAAACAGCGATGCCATCTCTTCCGGTGATTTGACATAATACTGACCGCCCTCATAACGCATTCTATCCGTATCCGCCACTTTCTTGCCTGTCTGGATGCACAGCAATACGTCATGCGCCTGAGCATCTTCGGCCAATGTGTAATGAATATCATTGGTTGCCACCAATTCAAGGCCTGTATCTTTCGCCAGCCGAAGCAGTCCCTGATTCACCGTTTTCTGATCCGGAATGCCATGATCCTGCAATTCCAGATAAAAATGATCTTCACCGAAGATTTCTGACATTTCCTGTGCTGCATTCAAAGCCGTTTGATACAGGCCTTTTCTCAATGCATCTGGAATCTCTCCGGCCAGGCAGGCACTAAGAGCAATGATGCCTTCATGATATTCTTTTAAAAGTTCTTTATCTACACGGGGCTTATAATAAAAGCCTTCCGTAAAACCTTTGGATACAATTTTCATCAGATTATGATAACCGGTATTATTCTCCGCAAGCAATACCAGATGGTGATATCTGTTGCTGCTCATATTGCCGCTTTTGTCAAAACGTGAACCCGGTGCCACATAAACCTCACAGCCGATGACCGGATGAATGCCCTGCTTCTGTGCTTCCTTATAAAAATCAATCACACCATACATAACACCGTGATCTGTGATGGCCACACTGTCCATGCCAAGTTCCTTGACTCTGGCGATCAGTTCTTTGATTTTATTGGAGCCATCCAACAGACTGTATTCTGTATGAACGTGCAAATGTGTAAAATCCATGCGTACTCTCCTTTCTCCTGATATTCTATCACCCAACCGCGAAGCAGCTGTTTTTTTCGCGGTCATACTCATCTTCATGACACGAAAAAGGACTGCTGTAAAACGAGCACCCGCACAATACTGCTGTGCTTGAGAACCGGTTTTACAACAGCCTCTTTCCTGTCGATCTTTATAATAAAATATGTTTATTTCGATGTTGTCAGGTATTCTTCGATCTTGTTCATCGCTTCTTCTTCATCGACACCTTTCGTGATGATCGTCACTTCTTCACCCGGCGCAATAGAAAGTGTCATCATACCCATAATGCTCTTTGCATTCACCTTTTTATCTTCAACTTCTACGTAAATATTGCTTTCAAACTGGCTTGCAACCTGTACAAGTAAAGCCACAGGACGCGCTTCCATATCTGTAGGAATATTGATTGTAATGTTCTTTGAAATCATAAAATATACCTCGCCTTTCGATAATACCCCTATTGATGATGTCGTTCCCGAAGTTCATCAGCAAAAAGACTGATCTTCTTCAATCGGTGATTGACACCTGACTTTCCAACCGGTGTGTCCAACAACTGTCCGAGCTCGGCCAGTGTCGCCTCAGGATAGCGAACCCTCAATTCTGCCATCTCCTGGAGAGATTCCGGTAATTCGTCAAAAGCCGACGACATCTGAATGAATCTGATATCTTCAATCTGTTTCACAGCTGCTGAAACAGTCTTATTGATATTCGCTGTTTCACAGTTAACCTTACGATTGACGTTGTTGCGCATATCCTTGACAATGCGCACATTCTCCATATCCATCAACGCATTATAGGCACCCATAATATTCAGCAGATCAACGACCTGCGAGCTGTCCTTTACATAGACAACAAAATACTTTCTTCTCTTGATGACCCTTGCATTGATATTGAATGTCTCCATAATCATCTGCAGTTGTTTCGCCTTTGCCTCACTCAGGCAAACAATCTCAAAATGATAGGTCTTCACCGGATCGCTGACTGATCCTGCCGCCAGAAATGCGCCCCGGATAAATGCCCGTTTGCAACATTCTCTCTGAATAATCAAACTGTCTGATATGGAAAAATCTTCCTCAATCACGCCAAACGGCTTCATCAGCCTGCATGTCATAAGTATCTTTCTCGCTGTTTCATCGTCATTCACAGACAAAACATAGGACCGATTCTTATTCAAACTGGAACTATGCCGGATTGAGATATCCGTATTTATATTATATGTTTTTTTCAATAATGTAAAGTACTTTCTTGCAACGGTTACATTTTCTGTATGAATTTCTATTCGAACGTGATCTTTTTCATCAAAAATCACCTTGCCGCACATACTGATAATTGCCGCCGTTTCCGCAATGCAGCAATGGCGCGGACTATTGCACTCTTTTGAAAGTTCTTCTTTGACTTTGCTGGAAAAAGACATAGCCTTACCTCACCTGACTGCTCTTATGCTGTCCATCTCTGTCTACATCCCTGTGTTCTGCTTTGATACTGTATTCCAGATCTTTCATTTTCTCGTACAAAGCATTGGTTATTGTCACCGATCGATGCTTGCCGCCGGTACAGCCGATGGCCACCACAAGCTGGTTCTTTCCCTCTGCAATATAACGCGGGATCAGAAAAACAAGCATATCATACAGCTGTTTCAGGAATATACCGGCATCTTCTGATTTCATGACATAGTCATACACCGGTTTGTCATTGCCTGTCTGATGCTTCAATTCATCCACATAGTAAGGATTCGGCAGGAAACGTACATCGAACACAAGATCCGCATCCGCCGGAATGCCGTATTTGAATCCAAATGACAGCAATGTAATATAGAAATTGCTGTAATCCTTATCCTCAACGAAAATATGCTGAATTTCCTTTTTCAGATCGCGAATCAGAAGGTTGCTTGTATCAATGATGTAATCGGACTGTTTCTTCAGGAAACTTAAGCGCTGTCTCTCCTCAGCAATGGCTGTCTCGATTCTTCCGCCTGCAGCCAACGGATGATTTCTTCTTGTCTCTTTATAGCGCTTAATCAGTTTGTCATCTTTGCAGTCCATAAAAAGGATTTCATAATCATAGCCTTCATCACGCACCGATTTCAGAACATCCTCCAACATATTCAGATGATTTCTGCTTCGGATATCAATGCCCAGTGCCACTTTCGACATCATATTCTCCTCATGCCAGCTGATCTCCGCAAACTTCAGGATCAACGGCACCGGAAGGTTATCCACACAAAAGTACCCGGCATCTTCAAGCATCTTCAATACTGAACTCTTTCCAGCTCCCGACATTCCCGTTACAATTACAAAACGCATCTTATCACCTCGGTTAAAACTCTCCCAACAGTCTGACTTCCGGCTCTATCCTGACATGGAATTTCTCTTCCACTTCCTGTTGGACATGACGGATCAATGCCATCACATCTGCCGCCGTTGCCTGCCCTGCATTGATAACAAAACCACTGTGCTTCTCAGATACAACCGCATCGCCGACACGAAAGCCTTTTAAACCGCAGTCCTGGATCAGCTTGCCGGCAAAATAGCCCTCCGGCCGTTTAAATGTGCTGCCTGCACTCGGATATTCCAACGGCTGCTTCTCTCTTCTTAAGCGTGACAGTTCCGTGACTCTGTCTGAAATGGCCGCAGCATCACCTTTCTTAAAGGAAAAACCTGCTCTCAGAACAACTAACGGATGCTCCATCATCACACTGTGCCGATAAGAAAGTTTCAGATGTTCCTTCTCCAATTTCAGAATGGCACCGGTTTCATCCATCAGTTCAGCCCACAATATATTGTCGCTGATCTCTCCGCCATAGGCACCTGCATTCATGGTAACACCGCCGCCAAGTGTTCCGGGTATGCCGGTAGCGTATTCAAACCCGGTATATCCCATAGAAGAAACCTGACGTGCCAGCCTGGAAAGCATCACGCCTGCCCCTGCCTCAACCAGTAATTCTCCTTCCTGCTCTTCATACTGTATATGATCCATTGTATGGCAAATATGAAAGATAACACCTCTATAGCCACCGTCTCCCACCAGAAGATTGCTGCCGTTGCCTGTCACAAAGTAGTCCACATCCACTTCACGGCACAAAGCGATTCCCTTTGCCAGGGCAGATGCATCCGCCGGTTCAACAAAATAATCTGCCGGACCACCAATGCGGAATGTGGTATGCACAGCCATAGGCTCATCTCTCAAAACGTGGTCTGAGCCTGCTGCCTCCAATAATCTATGATAAAAATCCATATAAACCTCTTATCCTTTTATTTCAATCGATTGATCATGATTCATTCTAAAAATTGCAGACCATGCCTGCTGCACCGGTCATCCCCGCATCATTGCCCAATGATGCCAATACAAACGGCGTCTCTGCAGATGCATGAAACGCATACTGCTGATAATAACGCCGAATGCCTTCCGTCAAATATTCACCGGCCCTTGATACACCGCCGCCAATAACAAATACATCCGGATTCATGACACAGGCAATATAAGCTGCCGCACGGCCCAGAGCCTGCATCATCTGATCTGCCACCCGGCATGCAAGGGCATCTCCTGCCTTAGCTGCATCCAGGACATCCTTGGCTGTCAGCGGGACATACTGTCTCAAAATACTTGCTTCATCACACTCTGTCAATTGTCTCTTTGCCAGATTGACAATGCCTGTCGCAGAAGCGATCTGTTCAAGGCAGCCCTGATGGCCGCATCCGCAGGTTCCCACAACATTCTCCGGTTCTGTGATCACCATATGTCCGATCTCACCGGCTGCACCATTGGCACCTGATACAATCTGTCCATTCTGGATAATGCCGCCGCCGACACCCGTTCCCAGTGTGAACATCACAATATTCTGATAGCCTTTGCCGCCGCCCTGCCACTGTTCTCCAAGGGCTGCTACATTGGCATCGTTCGCAGCTTTGACCTTCATTCCTGTCAATGCTGATAATTCGTCTGCTACGCAGACATTCCCCCATCCGAGATTCACGCAGCCCTGAACCCTATTCTCATTCAGAACCGGTCCCGGAACGCCAATACCGATGCCTGTCACCTGTTCCTTCGTCAGATGACGTACATCCACCTTATTCTGTATGGACGCTGCAATATCACTGAGAATAGCAGCGCCCTGATTCTCTGTTCTTGTCGGAATCTCCCATTTCTCCTGAAGCATTCCGTCTACTGTAAATAAACCGATCTTGACAGTGGTACCGCCGAGATCCACACCAAAACAAAATTGATCCATTAGTCTTCCTCACGTTTCTTCTGAAGGTTGCCCGTCACACGGCGATACAATTCATGTGCTGCATTATAACCCATCTGTTTCTGTCTGTGGTTGATGGCTGCTGTTTCTACGATGATAGCCAGATTACGCCCCGGACGGATTGGAATCGAATGGCAGACAACTTTATTGCCAAGGATTTCTTCATACTGTTCTTCCAGACCCAGTCTGTCATATTCACGCTCACGATCCCACTCTTCCAGTTTGATGATCAAACTGATGCTCTGGCTTTCTTCAACGCTCTGAACACCGTACAGCGTCTTAACATCAATAATACCGATACCGCGCAGTTCAATAAAATATCTTGTGATGTCCGGTGCTGTGCCAATCAGCTCATCGTTATTCGTCTTCTTGATCTCAACAACATCATCAGATACAAGACGATGACCGCGCTTAACCAGTTCCAGCGCTGCCTCACTCTTACCGATACCGCTTTCACCGGTAATCAGAACCCCCTCACCAAACACATCCACTAAAACTCCATGGATGGAAATTCTCGGTGCCAGCTCTATCTTCAGGAAACGGTTCAATTCTGAGAAAAAGGATGATGTGCCGTCATCTGTAGCCAGCACGGGAACCCCGTATTTATTGCCCAGCTCCATAAAAAGCGGACGCGGCTCAAGTCCACGGCAGAAAATCATACATGGGATACCTGCTTTGAAAATCTTCTCTGTCATCTCACGGATATAATCATCATCATGCATCTTCAGATAAGAATACTCTACCTTGCCGATCAGCTGAATGCGGCTGTAGTCAAAATATTCAAAGTAACCCGCAAACTGCAGGGCCGGACGATTGACATCTGTCTGTCTGATCACGATCTTCTTCGTATCCACTTCAGGTGTCAGATTCTTCAAATTAAACTTCTCAATGACTTTGTTCAGTTTTACACTGTAATTTCCTTTGCTGGTATTGTACATTCTATCTCTCCACTCCTGTCCAAATGACCGTCTCTTTTCAATCTTCGCTTCATTTTAACATATCTTTATATTTTCATCAATGAAAATACGCATAAACTGCTCTGGCACTTCCCGCATTCATACTTTCGGCTTTCATCAGTTCTTCCTCATCCGCCTCACGTATTTTCTCTATACTGCCGAAATACTTCATCAGTGCCTTTCTTCTGGCCGGTCCGATGCCCGGAATCTCATCCAGCACTGAACGTACCTGGGTCTTGCTTCTTAACTGTCTGTGATATTCTATGGCAAAACGATGTGCTTCATCCTGCATTCTTGTAATTAATTTGAACATTTCAGAATGCGTGTCGATGGGAAGTTCCACCTGCTGATAATAAAGGCCTCGTGTCCGATGGTGATCATCCTTGACCATACCACAGACAGGGATCTTCAGATGCAGCTGATCGAGCACTTTTAAAGCCACATTGACCTGCCCTTTGCCGCCATCCATCATCAATACATCCGGGAAATCCGAAAACTTTCCTTCTTCCCCGCTCACAGTCTCTTCCAGTCCATGCTGAAAACGCCTTGTCAAAACCTCTTCCATACAGCGGTAATCGTCCTGTCCTTTGACTGTCCGGATTTTGAACTTGCGGTAAGCATTTCGCTTCGGCTTGCCGTTTTCATATACGATCATGGAGCCAACAGTCTCTACACCGCTGATATTGGAAATATCAAAGGCTTCCATCCTTCGGATACCTGCCGGAAGACCGAGCATCTCTGCCAGATCCCGCACAGCACCGGTTGTTCTTGCCTCTTCCAGTCGTATTTTCTCTCTGTCCTTTGTCAGCACGTTTCTCGCATTCTCAGCCGCCAGCTCCACCAGACGCTCTTTCTGTCCGCGCTGCGGCACCACTTCACGCACCTTGTGCCCTTTGCGTCCTGACAGCCATTCCATAATAACCTCCCTGTCATCTAAGGGATACTGCAGCATTAATGTAGACGGAACAAAAGGGGATGAAGCATAGTACTGCTTGACAAATGCAGTCAGCACCTGGCTTTCCGTATCATTGGCCACACCGGACACATAGAAGTGTTCACGGCCGATCAGGCGGCCATGACGAACAAAAAAGACCTGAACCACAGCCTCATCCTTATCTCTTGCAAAAGCAATGACATCCTTGTCATCCATCTCTGAACTGGTAATCTTCTGTTTCTGATCAATCTGTTTCACGCTGTTTAACAGATCCCTGTATGAAGCTGCCTTTTCAAAATCCATCTTTTCTGAAGCCGCGTACATTTTATCCGTCAGCATCTGGATGACCGGTTCAAAATTGCCCCCGAGAAAATGCAGCATCTGGCGAACATTTTCATGATACTCTTCCTGGGAAATATAGCCCTGGCATGGTGCCTGACACTGTCCCATATGATAATAAAGGCAAGGCCTGTCATTGCCTGTCTCCTTCGGCAGACTCCGATTGCAGCTGCGGATTTTGTAAATTTTCTGAGACAGGTCGATAATATCCCGGACAGACTGTGAACTTGTATACGGCCCAAAATATTTGGCTTTATCCTTCTTCATGGAACGGACCAACATAATTCTCGGAAAAGCCTCTCCCACCGTCACCTTGATATACGGATAGGTCTTATCATCCTTCAGCATTGTATTGTATTTCGGCCTGTGTTCCTTGATCAGATTACACTCCAGTACAAGGGCTTCCAGTTCCGAATCTGTAATTATATATTCAAATCGAGCCACATGGCTGACCATCTGACGAATCTTCGGTGTATGATTTCTGCTGCTCTGAAAATACTGCCGAACACGATTCTTCAGGATAATGGCCTTGCCCACATAGATAATATCATCATGGACATCATGCATAATGTAGACGCCCGGTTTTGCCGGCAGCTTCTTCAATTCTTCCTGAATATCAAACATTGTTTTCTTCCTCCACACAAAGTATTGACAGCACGAATTTATATATTTCATGTAAAAAGGCTGCTGCTTAACACAAACATGTTTTCTCTGTCTGTATTTTGCAGCAACCCTTTTATACTACTATTACTGATATTGATTGCTTAATCTTCTGCTTTTGTCTCTAAGGAGACGTTGATGTCGGATTCTGATGATGCCCCATTGTCTGTTTTTTCTTCAACTAAAGTCGGTTCATCCTGTCCATCCGGTTGAGAATCATTCTCTGCCGGATTTGAAACATTTGCTTCTGCCAGCTCAGTTTCCGAATCCGGGATGCCTTTAACTTCACGGAAAATCTTCATAAATTCCTTGCCGGTGATTGTCTCACGCTCAATCAGGAACGCTGCAATCTTGTCCAGGCAATCTCTGTTGTCAGCCAGAAGCGCCAGCGCCTGGTCATAAGCAGCCTTCAGGATCTTCATGACTTCCTGATCGATCTCCGCTGCTGTGGCTTCGCCGCAGTTAAGGGTCGCACGTCCTCCCAGATACTGATCTTCAACAGTTGTCAGACCAATCAGGCCGAATTTCTCGGACATACCATACTGGGTGATCATGGCGCGTGCCAGCTTCGTTGCCTGCTCGATATCATTGGATGCACCTGTTGTCACACTGTCAAATACAATGCTCTCTGCCGCACGACCTGCCAGCATTGTCACCAGTTCCTCACGAATCTGCTTCTCAGACATCAGATATTTTTCTTCCTCCGGTACCTGCATCACATATCCCAATGCACCCATTGTACGCGGGATGATCGTGATTTTCTGTACCGGCTCTGTGTTCTTCTGAAGGGCAGCCACCAGTGCATGTCCGACTTCATGATAAGAAACAATTCTGCGTTCTTCGGCACTGAGTACACGATCCTTTTTGGCCTTGCCGGCAATAACCACTTCCACGGATTCAAAAAGATCCGACTGAGATACTGCATTACGTCCATTACGAACAGCCAACAGCGCTGCTTCATTGATAATATTGGCCAGGTCAGAGCCAACGGCTCCGCTTGTTGCCAATGCAATCTCTTTAAAATCAACGGTTTCATCCATACAGACATTCTTCGCATGCACCTTCAGAACATCAATACGCCCTTTGAGATCCGGACGCTCTACGATAATACGGCGGTCAAAACGTCCCGGTCTGAGAAGTGCCTTATCAAGGATCTCCGGTCGGTTCGTTGCCGCAAGAATGATAATTCCCTTGGATGAATCAAAACCATCCATCTCTGCCAGCAACTGGTTCAATGTCTGCTCACGTTCATCATTGCCGCCGAATCTGGAGTCACGGCTCTTGCCGATGGCATCCAGCTCATCGATGAAAATAATACACGGTGCATTCTGCTGTGCCTGCTTAAACAGATCTCTGACTCTGGAAGCACCTACACCGACAAACATCTCAACAAAATCCGAACCTGATAAGCTGAAAAACGGTACACCGGCCTCGCCTGCCACCGCTTTGGCCAGCAATGTCTTACCTGTTCCCGGCGGTCCCACAAGCAGCGCACCCTTTGGCAGCTTCGCACCGATCTTCGTATATTTCTCCGGATTATGAAGAAAATCCACAATCTCTCTCAGAGATTCCTTGGATTCTTCCTGACCTGCCACATCCTGGAATGTAACACCTGTCTTGTCCTGCACATAAAGCTTGGCATTGCTCTTGCCGACGCCCATCACACCACCGCCGCCTTTGAATGCAAAACGGTAGAAGATCATCATCACTGCAACCATCAGTACCGTCGGCAATACAAAGGACAAAATGCTGCTCATCACATACGTTGTCGTATCAATGACCTTACGTGAATAGGTAACACCTGCATTGTCCAGTTCCTCATAGAGACGTTCATCCTGAACATTGCCTGTATAATACTTGACATTCTTCTGGTTCTTCACCTCATAATAAATGCGGTCCGAATCCAGTTCCACCTTCGTCACCTTTCCATCCTTGACATCCTGCATAAATTCTGTATATGTCACTTCCTTCTGGGAAGCGGATGCAATCTTGCCGGACAGCATCTGGGCAATAATCATCACTGCAATTGCAAGAATGACCATGATCATAAGACTCTTCTTGTTCATGTCATCCTTCTTATTATTGCCGCCTTCCGGATCCTGATCCGGACGATTGTTGTTCATTTTCTGATTATCCATATATCCTCCTGCCTATAGGCTTATTCATATCCTATGTATTTCCCGCCCTGTTTCACGGGATGCACTTCTATATTATAAGTAAATATTCAAATCAAATCAATAGTAAACAAAACTTTTAACAAATTCTTTACTTTTTCCGCAGCTTTGCCATGGTGAAATTTTACAGTTTTTTCCAGTTAAATTTTTTTCAAAAATTTGTAGATTCTTAAGGAAAGGTGCGCTATAATATTTTAGTTATTTATTGTCTGTATTTTTCAGATTGTAAACTTTATATTTTATTTTTCATATATTAAGGAGGCTCATTATGGCAGTAAAATACGTATTTGTCACAGGTGGTGTCGTATCCGGTTTAGGTAAGGGTATCACAGCCGCTTCTCTCGGAAGACTTCTGAAATCCCGCGGTTACTTTGTCACCATGCAGAAATTCGATCCATACCTGAATATTGACCCTGGTACAATGAATCCATATCAGCACGGAGAAGTTTTCGTCACTGATGATGGTACCGAAACAGACCTGGATCTCGGACATTATGAACGTTTTATCGACTGTTCCCTCAACAGCCGCTCCAACGTAACAAGCGGCAAGGTTTATTGGGATGTCCTTTCCGGCGAACGACGTGGTGATTACGGCGGCAGTACTGTTCAGGTTATTCCTCATATCACCAATGCCATTAAGAGCCGTTTTTATCGGAACCCTGCTTCCCGTGAAACCGAAATCGCTATCATTGAAGTTGGCGGTACTGTCGGAGATATCGAAAGTCAGCCATTTCTGGAATCTATCCGTCAGTTCCAGCATGAAATCGGCCGCGAGAACTGCATGCTGATTCATGTTACCCTGATTCCATATATCAAATCCTCCGGTGAAATGAAGACAAAACCGACACAGAATACTGTAAAGGATCTTCAGGCTCTCGGCCTTCAGCCGGATGTCATTGTCTGCCGTTCCGAACTGCCTCTGGATGACGGCATCAAAGACAAGATTTCTCTTTTCTGCAACGTGGATGTTCACAATGTTATCGAGAATCTGGATGTGGATGTACTTTATGAAGCACCTCTGGCTCTCGAGAAAGAGAAATTGGCACAGGTTGTCTGCAAACGTCTCGGTATTGACTGTCCTGAACCGGATCTTGATGACTGGAAAGCAATGATCCATGCATGGAAGAACCCTACAAGAAAAGTACGCATCGCCCTGGTCGGCAAGTATGTCCAGCTGCATGATGCCTACATCAGTGTTGTTGAATCCCTGAAGCATGCTGCATGTGCCAACGGCGCAGAAGTAGAGATCCAGTGGGTAGATTCCGAGCTGGTAAGTTCATTCAATGTTGCCGATATTCTCAAAGATGCCGATGGTATTCTCGTTCCCGGCGGTTTTGGTGACAGAGGTATCGAAGGCAAGATCACCGCTATTGAATACGCCCGTACACACAATGTACCATTCCTTGGTCTCTGCCTTGGTATGCAAATGGCAATCGTTGAGTTTGCCCGCCATGTACTGGGTTATACAGATGCACACAGTTCCGAGCTGAATCCGAACACAACGCATCCTGTCATCCATATTATGCCTGATCAGCACAATGTGACAGATCTCGGCGGTACCCTTCGTCTCGGTGCATACAAATGCGTCCTTGATGAAAACTCCAAAGCCTATGCGCTTTACGGCGAGAAAGTCATCGAAGAACGTCACAGACATCGTTATGAAGTCAATAATGAATACCGTGATGTTCTCACAGAAAACGGTATGAAGCTCTGCGGTATTTCCCCTGATGGCCGTATCGTTGAAATGATTGAATTAAAGGATCATCCATGGTTTATTGCCACTCAGGCACATCCGGAATTCAAATCCCGTCCGAATAAACCGCATCCGCTGTTCAAGGGCTTTATTGAAGCCGCTCTGAAGTATGAAGACATCCTTCAGGCCGAAGCTGAAGCTGAATCACCCGCTGATGCAGAATAATTAGCTGAATAATTAATCCGCGTAAATTAAGGACCTTTGAGTAGGAACCGTCTATAGACAGTCCCTATCCCAAAGGTCCCTTTTCTGTCATATCTATTCACATTTCCACAAAAGACATACGGCATCCAACTAATACTGCATCAGAAGCTCTCTTTGATCTCACCAATTGCCGTCAAAATACCGCCAATAAAAATAGCCATATCTCCGATATTGAAGATAATCCGCTCCAACCGCTTCGATCCAATGCTGATTCTGAAATAGTCTGTAACTTCTTTCTTCATTATCCGATCATACGCATTACTGGCTGCACCGCCAAGCAATAGAGCCAGACCGAGTCTGATCAATACAGACTTTTTCTTATAAAGCGATCCCATCAATCCGCCGGCCAACACACCAATACCGAGAATTGTCACCCCCATCAGCATCTTTGGCTTGTCTTTCATCCATCCAAGCATTGCCCCCGGATTATGAAAGCGCGTAATGATAATATGCCCGCCGACTACCGGTTCATGACAATTCTCATCTTTGTGCGTATCAATATAGTGCTTAACAAGCAGATCGCCCGCACATACAGCAGCTGCAATCAAAATCCACAGCATTCAGCATCACTCCCATCATTAATAAGCAATGACCTCATGTCCATCTTCTGTGACAAGGACCTGGATTTCCCACTGAGCTGAAGGCTTTTTATCATTGGTATAAACTGTCCAGCCGTTTTTCTTGTCCACACTGATCTTATGCGTACCCATATTGACCATCGGTTCAATGGTAAACATCATACCCGGTGCCATCACCATCTGTGTGCCCTTTTTATAAATATAGCCAACCCATGGATCTTCATGAAATTCCAGGCCCACACCGTGTCCGCCGATATTTCTTACAACCTGATAGCCATTGGCCACTGCATGATCATAAACAGCCTGACTCATATCGCCCAAAAAACCCCACGGCTTCACCTGCTCAAGTCCCAGCTCGACACACTCCTTAACTACCTGAACCAGTTTTCTCTTCTCATCAGAAACATTGCCGATGCAGAACATTCTGGATGAATCAGAATAATATCCCTTGTAAATTGTTGACACATCTACATTGATGATATCGCCGTCTTTGAGAACCACCTTCGGAGAAGGAATGCCATGGCACACTTCTTCATTGATGGATGTGCACACACTCTTTGGGAAACCCTCATAATTCAGAGGTGCCGGGATACCGCCCATTTTCGTTGTTGTGTCATAGACAATCTTGTCAATCTCCTCTGTTGTCATGCCTTCCTTAATCTTAGAAGCTACTTCATCCAGAACCGCGATGTTAATCTTTGCACTCTCCTTGATACCGGCAATCTGTTCCGGTGTCTTGATCAGGGAATGATCCGGCACAATATGCCCCTGTGATCTCAACTCCTCAATCTTCTCATCAAAACTCTGATGGCAGTTTTTGTACTTTTTCATACTTCCGCACCAACACGGATCATTTCTTCCAATTTTTACATGCATGTTTCTTATCTTCTTTCATTATAAATTTGTAACTGTTCAGAGCCAAGCAAAATTTCAAAAACAGGTATAAAATGCTTGCATTTTTAAGACTGTTTTGAAATTTTATTTGGCGGATACGCCACACCGACGAAATGCGTAGCATTTTGGATGTTAGTTCTGAACAGTTACATAAATTATTGTAATTCTTAAAAGCCGCCTTCAAAAATATACTGTATTTTCTATCTGCGGCAGCGCCGGCTTTCAAAATATACACTATTCTGTCCCTGCGGCGTATTCTACAAAACAAAATCATTATATCATATTTTGTTCTGAAACGTATACTGGTTTTCTTTTTATGAGAAATATATGCTATAATGGAAAAAAACAATCTGGAGGTTGATTATGAACGAAATAGATTTTATCTTAGAACAGTTAAAAGGTCTGACTGCCATCGACAGTCCTACCGGCTTTACGGAATATGCAGCTGAACACGTCATGAATGTCTACAAGAAAATGGGCTATGCACCGGTACAAACAGCTAAAGGCGGTATCTTCATCGATCTGGGCGGCAAGAACGAAGAGGATGCCATTCTCCTGACCGCCCACATGGATACCCTTGGTGCAATGGTTCACACCGTCAAAAGTAACGGCCGTCTGAAGCTGACGCCTCTTGGCGGATTAAATCCCAACAATACAGAGGGTGAAAATTGCCGTATCTATACCCGCAGCGGCAGAATCTATGATGGTACTTTCCAGCTGATCGATGCCTCTATCCATGTCAACGGCGAATACAATGATACAAAGCGATCCTTCGATACAATGGAAGTTGTCCTGGATGAGGATGTCTACAACAAAGAAGGCGTTGAAGCCCTCGGCATCCGAACCGGTGATATTGTCTGCTTCGATCCGCGAACACGTATTACCGATTCCGGCTATATCAAGAGTCGTTTTCTTGATGATAAGCTGAGTGTTGCCATTCTCATGGGATATGCCAACTATCTTCAGGAACAGGACATCGTCCCTGAGCGCCGTATTTACCAGCATATTTCTGTTTTTGAAGAAGTCGGCCACGGCTGCTCTTACCTGCCGGCGCCTGTCAGTGAAGTACTGGCTGTCGATATGGGCTGTGTAGGTGAAGGCCTCAACTGTACGGAACGTCAGGTATCAATCTGTGCCAAAGACAGCCACGGTCCGTACCACTACGCAACCGTATCTGCACTGGTAGCCGCAGCAGAAGAACAGGGCATTGACTTTGCGATTGATATCTATCCTCATTACGGTTCAGACGCAGACGCTGCCCTTGACGCAGGCTATGATATCCGCCATGCCCTGATCGGTGCGGGTGTCTATGCTTCCCATGGTTATGAACGTTCACACATTGAAGGTGTGCGCAATACTTTTGAATTATTAAAAGCGTATCTGGACTAATTCCCATCGCCGATATCGGTTGTTGACAAAACCGGACAAAACAGCTGTCAATCGACAGCTATTGTCCGGTTTTATATTTTTCTTTCTGCATATATCTCAATCCTGCATACAAAGCGTACATCTCCAGGACCTCTATGCGTTACTGACCTAGTTCCATAATTTTAATCAGCCTGCTTGTCCCGAGTCTTGATGCACCAAGCTCAAGGAAATGCTTTGCATCCTCAAAACTGCCAATACCGCCGGCTGCCTTGATCCTGACATTTTCTCCAACATGTGCGGCAAAGAGCGCCACATCCTCAAAAGTTGCACCGCCGCTTCCAAAGCCGGTAGATGTTTTGATGAAATCCGCACCGGCCTCGGTCACCACTTCACACATTTTTATCTTCTCTTCCTCAGTCAGAAAACAAGTCTCAACAATAACCTTCAGAATCTTATCATCACAAATATCCTTCAGTGTATGAATCTCTGTCTGGACATCATGAAATCTTTTTTCTTTGACCCAGCCCAGATTGATGACCATATCCACCTCATCGGCACCACGATCCAATACTTCTTCTGTTTCCATCGCTTTGACCGCCGTTGTGTGATAGCCATTCGGAAATCCGACAACCGTACAAACTGCCATACGCCCGCAAAGGTAATCTTTGACCTGCTTAACTCTGTTCGGCGGCACACACACTGAAGCCGTCTCATACTTGATTGCCTCATCACACAATATCTGCAGTTCTTCCCATGTTGCAGTGGGTGCAAGTAATGTATGATCCACATGCTGCAGTATTTCTTTTCTGCTGATAATGTCCAATCTATCTCCTCCTCTTTTGTCTTTATGTATCTGCTACACTCTCTGATCCGCTGTCTATGGTGTTTCAAGAATATACAGTGCATCTCTGATATGCGTTTGTGCACGTTCATCTGCCAGATGATACAGCGGCCATTCCGTATGATATCCCAAACATGGACAAATATGTCTGATACCATCTCTCTCCACGGTACTTCGATAATGCACATGACCGCAGACTGCATATCTCACAGGATACTTTTTGTAGAGTTCCTCCAGTGCCGTACTGCCAAGAAAAGCATTAAAGAACCCCCATTTGATGCCATCCGGCTTCTCAGGAACGCAGAAATCCTTTACCGGCAGCATATGTGTGACTGCAAGAACCGGCAGACTGCCGCAATCCTTCAACTGTTTCTCCAACTGTTTCAGACACCGGAACATCTGCTTCTGATTGTCCTCCGTCCACTGATTGTACAATTTATCCTGCCATGTTCTCCCGTCCATCATCATACCATCCAGAACATCTCTTGAATATTCCGGTGATGCCATGGAATAATCATACCAGCCCACATCACCCACCAGAGCCAGTTGCCTGCCATCCTTCTCCAGAATAACCGGCTTACCTGATAAGCATCGCAGATCCTCTTTATAAATGCGATCAATTTCTTCCGTTGTACACTCAGGGCAGTTCTTGTTCCACATATCATGGTTGCCCGGCACATAATAAACAGGAAACTCACATAATGACTGCAGTCGCTCTATCGCCTGCAATGTCTGGTTCTGTGTCTCACTGATATCGCCGGCGATCACCAATACGTCTGTCATTTGTTCCGCAGCGGTTTCTGCCGTTAGTTCCACAATCGGATAATCCTTATTGATATCAATATGTAAATCCGAAATTAATCCGACTCTCATACGCTTTGATCCTCCCTGTTATGCTTCACTGCTTTTATGAAATGCAGTAAAATACTGATGCTTCTAATTTAATCCGCAAAAAGCCTTAATCTCCACCATGCGTGCCATTGCCTGTCGATATCCCATATCATAGCCTTCCTGAAGCTTATCGATATTCTTTTCCATGCTGACTAATGGGTAATCCGGGCGAAACAATAATGCCTGCCCTTTCGCTTCCAATTCATTGCAATAAGCTACTTCCTCATTATAATAATCATGTCTTTCAAGCAGCGGTCTTACCATATTCGGGAAACGGCGCTTCAGCACCTTCGCGGCAAATTCATTGGATTGACTCTTTTCTTTAACGTATGTTTTATCTCTGGTCAAAATAATAATATGTCTGCGATAGCCATCCGCCTCTGCCTTATGTATCGTAATCGGTTCACATACACCGCCGTCATAATAATACTGTCCATCCATCTCTATTGCCGGAAAGAGCAGCGGGATTGCACAAGTTGCCTGCAACATTCGGCAGCTCTTATCCATCCTCAAACCATCCATATAGTTAATCTGACCCGTCCGAGCATTGGTCACACCGACAGCCATCGTTCCCTTATAAGCCCTGAAAATCTCCCAATCCATAGGCTCCAATTCATTAACCAGGGTATCATAAGCAAATTTCAAACCGAAAATACTTCTGTCTGTCAGAAAGTTTCGGACTCCCATATATCTTTTATCATGACGGTATTTTTTTAATATCTGAATATTTCTCCCTTTTTGCTGAGAAATATAAGATCCGGCATAAGTAATGCCTGCTGATACCCCGCTGATATGCGGCATCATGATGCCTTCATCCAAAAAAGCGTCCAGGATGCCCATTGTAAATACTGTTCTAAATGTTCCGCCCTCAAGAACCAGGCTCACGTCTTTCACATTAATGTCAAGCATTGCATCACTCTTTTCGTATTGTTGTCCTTAATTATATTTTAAAAATCTTTGCCGGTTCATCCCAGCCATAAATAACCTCGTACTTGATATACAAATCCTGCGGCTGAATAGACAATACATTTCTGTAAAGTTCATGCATCGCCTTGTCAAAGGCCTCAAACACCTCATATCCGCCGCCGCCAAAAAACTTACACTCTACAAATGCTGTCGGCACATTCCGCCTGTCATCGCCGCCGCGGCAAAGATGAATATTTCCCTCATAGGCTGTCATCATTCTGATCGGGTCCTTATTCAAAATATCTCTGACAAGCTCTGCTGTTCCTGTTCTAAGGCGCTTTTCCTGATCCACTGCCAGGTTCACATTCGTCGTTGTCCGTATAAAAGGCATATCTGTCCTTCCCTTCTACTGCCATGTAGCCTGTACAAAGTCAATAAATTCGTCCTTTTGTTCCTCTGTGTCCAGTCTTGCAGTCCACATATGATCGCCCATTGCCCCGGAAATAATCTCCGGAATATCTTCATCCATCACAATCTGATCATGATAGCGTTCCCGGATTTCTTCAGGTGTATGAATATAATTCTTTCCATTTCTGCGTCCTGCATAAACGGCAAAATATTTTCTTTGGTTCAGATCAACATATGTTTTGTCATAGACCACCATATCTGCCCAGATACTGTACACATCCACGCTATTGGCATAATTATACATATCCGGTGTCCATCCGCCCGCCGGACGCATATTCACTTCCAGAGCAACAATATCTCCCTTTTTGCCCAGTCCCTCTTTATCATCCAGAAGTCTGAAAAATTCCAGGTGGAAGAAACGGCTTCTCACATCAAAAGCCTTAACAGTTGCCCTTCCGGCCCTTCTCAAATCTTCCGGCAGCATATTGGCCGTATAGTAAGACAGATGATCTTTGTTATTGACAATATCCGCTACACTTCTTGGCCAGGATACGGTTGTCTCAAAAATAATGTCACCTTTGCTGTCTGAAATACCATCATAAGACCAGATATCACCTGTAATGAATTCCTCCATAATATAATCAACATCCGACTTTGTCTCATAGAAATAACGCATTTCATCCGGATTGGACAGCTTATAGCTTTCCTCTGCCCCCATACCAGCGTCAGGTTTAACAAATACCGGATACCCGACTTTCTCCGCAAACGCAAGACCTTCCTCCAGAGAAGAAACCATGTGATATCTCGCCGTCGGTACACCGGCCTTCTTGTAAAAGGCTTTCATTGCCGACTTTCTTCTGACGTTCGCTACCTGATCACTCTTCATGCCTGTTGTGATATTAAAATCCGTGCGCAGTCTGGCATCCTGCGTCAGCCAGTATTCATTATTACTCTCCAACCAATCAATCTTACCATACTGATGCGTAAAATATCCCAGTGCACGCACCATCTGGTCATAATCTTCCATGCTGTCTACGCGGTAATACTCCGTTAGACTGTTCTTGACCTGCTCCGGCAGAGAATCATAAGGCGCATCACTGAGTCCCAGGACGGTAACACCTCTCTGTTTTAATCGATCGCAAAAATTCCAGTAAGATGTTGGAAACTGTGGTGATACAAATACAAAATTCATTATTCTCCCTCTTTCGTTTCTAAATTCAATTTGGCAAATGCTGCTGCAAATGCATTGTTAATCGGTTCATTCGCCTCTTTCTGCTGCCGCTTCATATACTGCTGAATATCTCGCTTGCTGACACCGGCCCCCTCTTTCTTCCGCCGGTTCTGAAAAGCAGACAGCTTTTCCTTATAACCGCAAGTACATACAAAAGTCTGCGCATCGCCCTTGCCGTACATTTCCATCTTCTTGTGGCATTTCGGGCATCTGGCATTAGTCTTTCTTGCAATACTCTCCCTGTATCCGCAACTTCTGTCCTGGCAGACAAGCATTTTGCTGTTTTTTCCCTGTACAGACAACATCCGCTTGCCGCAATTCGGACACAGATGATTCGTCAGGTTCTCATGTCGAAACTGCCCCTCTCCACCGGCAATCTCCTTGACAATCTCTTCTGTGTAACCTCGGATTTCAGAAATAAAGACATCTTTCTTCAAGCGCCCCTCTGAAATAGCCAACAGCTTTTCCTCCCAGTCCGCTGTCAATTCCGGTTTCTTCAAATCCTCCGGTACAAGCCCCAGCAGCTGACGTCCCTTGGAAGTCACCCGGATATCCTTATCCTTTTTCTCCATCAGAAAACTGTTAAATAGCTTGTCAATGATATCCGCTCTCGTTGCAACTGTTCCGAGATTTCCTTTCTCCATTGCTGTCAGCAGTGTTCCCTCATTATAATAAGCAGGGGGTTTTGTCTGGCCTTCACTCGCCTTCGGGCGCATCACTGTATCTTTTCTGCCCTTTTCAAGTTTTGGCATACTTGTCACAGTCATAAGCAAATCGTCATCCTCTTCTTCCCATTCTGACTCATAAGCCTGCTGCCATCCGGCTTCTTTCATCATCCGGCTACCGGCCGTCCACTTCTCTCCGGCACAGCTGCCTGTCAGCTTAATCTGCTCATACTCACACGGCGGATAAAGCACCGCCAGGAAACGCCTCACAACAAGATCATAAATCTTTCGTTCCTCCGAAGACATATGATCTAACTGTACAAACTGCTCCGTCGGAATAATCGCATGGTGATCTGAAACTTTGCTGTCATCCACAAAACGCTTGTCCATCCTGATCGGCTGCAGAAGCAATTTCCCAGCCACCTTCCTATACGGTCCGACGGCACAGGCCTGCAGTCTCTCTTTCAAAGTTTCTGCCACATCCTTGCCTATATATCGGGAATCTGTTCTCGGATACGTCAGAACCTTGTGATTCTCATACAGCCGCTGCATAATGTTTAACGTTTCTTTTGCCGAATAGCCAAAACGCTTATTCGCATCTCTCTGCAGTTCTGTCAGATCATACAGCCCCGGTGAATAGCTCTTCTTAACCGTCCGCTGCACATCCGTGATCACCATTTCATCTTTTTCCGCTTTTTCAGCAATCGACTGTATACGACCTCTATCAAAAGAGCGATTGCTGCCGCTCTTTCCATCCTGCCAGTTCCATGTCATACCATGACTCACTGTTGTCAGTGTATAGTATTTCTTAGGCACAAAGGATTTGATCTCCTGCTCTCTGGATGCGATCAATGCCAATGTCGGTGTCTGAACGCGGCCACAGGAAAGCTGTGCATTGTAACGACATGTCAATGCCCTTGTTCCATTCATTCCCACCAGCCAGTCTGCTTCCGCCCTGGCCTCTGCTGCCGCATACAAATTCAGATAAGCCCTGCCATCCTTCAATTTCTTAAAGCCTTCACAAATCGCTTTATCCGTTACCGAAGAAATCCAAAGACGCTTGACCGGCTTCTTATTGCCGGCAATTTTCAAAATCCATCGGGCTACCAGCTCACCTTCCCTGCCGGCATCTGTTGCAATGACAATTGTCCCCACGTCTTTGCGCAGCAGCTGATTCTTCACAATCTGAAATTGTCTGTGTGTCTGCTTAATCACAACAAGCTTAAAATGCTGTGGCATCATCGGAAGATCTTCGATCCTCCATGACTTATACTTCGCATCATATCCTTCCGGATCTGCCAGGGTTACAAGATGCCCCAGAGCCCAGGTCACAATATACTTCTCACCTTCAAGCGCCCCCTGACTATTTCTTGTACATTGCAATACTCTGGCAATATCCCGTCCTACGGAAGGTTTTTCTGCAATTACCAATGTCTTCATCTATAATAAACCTCTACCTTTCTGAATAAATAGGCTTCTTATAGTTTATCACATTATTGCCCGCTTACAAAACAAATTAAAAATAAAACTAATTTTAATTCTTCTTCAAAGACTTAACTCCCAATAATTTCTTCATGAATTTCAACGAAGCTACTTGACATTGCAGCTTTTTAATGATATAACTTAACGAGTCTCGCATTCACAGCGAGCAAATTAACTGAATATTTGTCGTATAGGACTATAGATTTTCCGAGTTTCTGATTTACAAACTGGTGATCTTTGGTCCTTTTTTTTACCACTTATCAACCACAGCAGCTATTTTCAGAGCAGTTTTCCACTGATTCAATCACTGCTGTACACCACACTCAGAAAGGAGTTCAATATGTCTGCAGCCGATACTTCTTATATGAAAGAAAAACCTGTTCTGTCACTGCTGCTGAGTATGGGTATCCCTATGATGCTTTCCATGCTCATCAATTCCCTCTATAATATTGTTGACGGTATTTTCGTTGCACGCATGAGCGAAGATGCAATGATGGCTATTTCCCTTGTCTACCCTGTCCAGAATCTTCTGCATTCTATCGCAGTTGGTTTCGGCGTCGGTACCAATGCTGTCATTGCCATCTTTCTCGGGAGCCGCAAAGGCGACGCAGCGTCATCTGCCGCATCCCAGGGAATTCTCCTGAATCTCTGCCACGGCCTACTGTTCATGGTTTTCGGCATTCTCTTTATGCGGCCATTCCTGAATATGTTTACTTCCAACGAAACAGTCCTCGCTTATGGTATGCAGTATGGTATTATCGTCCTTTGCTTTTCGATGATCCACACAACAGAACTGTCTTTTGAAAAGATTTTTCAGTCCATGGGTCGTATGAAAACATCTATGATCAGCCTTGGAAGCAGCTGTATGATCAATATTATCCTCGACCCGCTGCTGATCTTCGGCATTGGCCCATTTCCTGAAATGGGGATCCGCGGTGCTGCGCTGGCAACCGGTATCGGCCAGACCACCGGTTTATGCATCTACCTGCTGACCAACCGCATAAAACCATTAAATCTTCAGTTTAAAATGCAATACTTCAAACCGGACAAAAATATCTGCAGACGATTATACGGTATTGGCATTCCCGCTACTTTGAATATGGCTCTGCCTTCATTCCTGATCTCTGCATTGAATATTCTCCTTGGCACATTCTCAGATACACAAGTGCTTGTTCTTGGCATCTACTATAAACTGCAAAGTTTCCTGTATCTTCCTGCTAATGGTATGATTCAGGGCATGCGTCCAATTATGAGTTATAATTACGGTGCGCGTCAATCATCCCGTGTCAGAAGCATCTATCAGACTGCATTGTATATCATTATATTGATTCTTCTGGCTGGAACCGTTTTATGTCTGGCCGTTCCGGATCAGCTGATTCATCTGTTCAGCGATAATACAGAAACGATTGTCGCAGGCCGCCGGGCACTCCGCATTATCTGCATTGGATTCGCTGTATCCGGAGTATCCGTCGTCACTGCAGGTGCTCTGGAAGCCATGGGAAAGGGCATACACTCATTACTTATCTCCTGTATGCGATATATTGTCCTGATTCTTCCTCTGGCTTTTATCTTCAGTCATTTCTTCGGTGTCAACGGTGTATGGCATGCTTTCTGGATCACGGAAGTCATCACAGCTGTCACCTCCGGTCTTATTTTCTATCGTCAGTATCGGGCAATCGCCTGATACTGACTTTCTTTTTCTGTTCATGTCGATACCATACACATCCTCCGACAAGTATCACACATACAATACCGGCAATCAATCCGGCCGCCTGCCTGTCATTGGCCTGCTGTTTCTCCGGTTCTGCGGAATTCTGACGCCACTGCGTCCTGGATTGTTCTGTATGCTTCTTGAATTTCCTGGTTCGATCCGATGTATTCACCAGCACATGCCACTCCCCTGAATCGGCAGTATTGCCTGCCTTATCTTCTGCAACAATGCGAATCGTCTGATACTCATCTGAAGCTCCCGTCTGCAATTCAAGCAGTCCCTCCGCTTCTTCAATCTCATCTTCCGAAAACTGTTCTTCCAGCCTGCCGTCAAGATAATATTTCACACAGGAAAGCTGTGTATTATCATCAACCGTCACCTGAAAATTATGAGATGTTCCATGATAATACTGCTGCTCTTCCAGATTAATTATCGAAATTCGAGGTGCTGTTCGATCGACAATAAAACCGATGGTCTGCGCCTGCTGTTCTGCTGATGAGTAATTACTTGCTCTGTCTTTCGAATCCAAATAAAGTGAATATGTTCCCTCACGGCTGAAACATTTCTCATCAATTGTATAAGTATATTGCTTTCTTGACGTTTCATTGCCAACCGCCTCAATTGTATAGTCCTTCTCCGGCTTCAACTCACGCAGACTGCCATTACAGCTGAGGATCACGCTTGAGTCCGTCAGCCAGTCCATATTGTTCTCATAAATAACGACTTTCTCCGGACTGCTGATAAAAACCTTTTGTACCATCGCTTCTGTCTTCTGATCAAAGGCATAATATGAACCATTGCGATTAACCGTAAAAAACAGCTCTGCCTCATCATCATTTCCTGCCAGATCGGCTGCATGAACAGATAATCTGTAAATACCGTCCATCCCACTACCGAAATCTCCCATTGCAAGCTGCAGATGATGCGTATCTGTTTCCTGCCTTTCCACCTCCGGCATCTCCACCTTCTTGCCTGTTAATTCATCTAATGCAACTGTCACCTCCCCTTCATCAAGATTAACATCATAAATATCTATCACCGGCTCCACTTTTCCATTATTCGATGAATAGGTTTCCACACCCTTAATGGACAATTCCGGCTTCACGGTGTCGAGGACAAATGCCCCAGATTGATAACGCTTCGCCTGATTGCCCGCGGGATCTGACCACTCTATGGTTAAAGCATTCATGCCATCCCTTTCAAAGAGGATTTCCGACTGATAACCCTGATCTGTCTTCACCCAATCAATCTCTGTCACCTTTTTTTCTTCGCCGCCGGAGACAACTGTTATCCTACCATCTTCCGGCCGAAACCACTGTTCATTCACTGTGATCAATGCCTTTCTTACCTGATTGTAATAAGTTTCATGATGACTGTCTGATTCATTGAACTTCACAGAAACTTCCGGTGCCGTCCGGTCAATGGTAAATTCCGGCACAACCAGTGTTTCAGCTTCATTACCTGCCAGATCTCTGCATGAAAATGTCAGCTGGTAAGTTCCTTCCCCATCAAATGTCATCACACCCTCTGCCTTGTCACCATTTCTGCGCCACCCCGAAAATGAATAGCCATCCTCATTCTCTGTCTGCACACTCGGCCTATATGAAAAATCGAAGTTCTCATCCTGTACAAAGATGGATACCTGACAGCTGTCCGAATAAAAATCTCCCACTCTCCGCCCTTTCGTATCCAATCGCCCGGTAATCACCGGACATGTGCTGTCTTTCATCAGTACGATCTGCGCTTCTTCTCCCGTATTACCGGCCTGATCTACCGCCCAAAATGAAAAAGTTACTTCTCCGTCTGCAAAAACTGACAAATCAGGCACATAAGTCATGGTCCCCCTTCCTTCTATCTGACGCTTTTCTTCTTTCTGATAGCCTAAATGATCTCTGCCCCGACACATGATCCATTGTACATCTGATGCCGCAGTTCCCTCTGCATGCTCATTCCATGCCAAAACAAGTGAAACGCTCTCCTGTCCTGTATAAATCTCACGGCCCTCATCAGCCTTTGACACCTTTTTCACGGATAACTTCAATCCAGTATCCTCTGGGCCTGACATTCCCATCAAAACGCCTGATACCAGCATAACTACAAGCAGCACAATCATCCTTCTTCTCATTCATTCTTCCCCCATCCATTCACTGCCGCACTTCTGCAGCCATTTGCATCCTCTTACGCAGCATTGCCTCTTTCTCCAGTATAATCTCTTTCTCATTCTGTCTGGCACTGCCATCATCCTCTGCCAACCGCCTGTTTATCTCTGTCAAAACTGCCTCTATCTCTTCCTCAGAAACATTCTCTGACTGCATATCATAGACGGCCCTTTCCACCATCATTCCCAGAATTCTATCATAGATCGCCAATTCCCATCGCGGTTCTTCCAGGTATAAATCATCCTGCAGCACACTGTGAACCTCCGTCCAAAATAACCCTCTCTCTGTGCTGCCTGCCGGAGGCTTCTGACTATTTTCCAAATCAAAAACCTCCGACAAACTCCATCTTCTGAATATCACTGCTCTTTTCTGCCAGATATACTTCCATTCATCGTATACCCCCAAATCCAATTCCTCCATATCCGCTTCTTCAACATTCTGAAACCAGGCAGCTGCCTGTCCCTTGGAAATCCCGGCATCCGATTGAAGATACACAGCGATTCCCAACTGGTAACTGAGTATCACCCACTTGGCCTCATCCGCCTTCAGGTACTCTCTGTTCAGACGCATCAGCTTCTGTATCTGCTGCCATTCCTCCTCAGAAAGCAGGCCATCCTGCATATAAGCATCATATAAGGCCTGATAAGCATCTATTCTCTCCGGCATCATTCCGATGGCATTAAGCAGTATACTCTCTGCATCTGCTGATTCCGCTGATTCAGCCTGATCAAGTGTCCTTTCATAAGCTGCCGATCTCCAATAGTCGGCGAAGGCTGACAGACTTAAGTAAAAGGTCAAGAATAGGCCCGCTATTCCTATGCTTAATCGTCTAAAAAACATCCGCCTTCTTCTGGAAACATCTTTACTGGCAACATACAACATCCGACTGATCCTTCGCCAGGAAGTCCGTCTCTTTTCAGGCTCTCTGGCTGTACATTCCAAAACCAGCTGATTCATAATCCTCAGCTGTCCTCTCCTGAAGACTCTCTCCCCCACCGACCATTGTCTGCCCGATTTCGGACAGAGTCTGATCTCTCTAAAAAAAAATATCTTCTCTGCCGGACAATCTCCCGTTAAAAGAAAGTGCAGCAAAGCGCCAAATCCATACACATCCGTCCACGGGCCCGGACCGCACACATGACTGTACTGCTCCGGTGGTGCAAATCCCGGTGTTCCCATCTCACCAACCTCCATCCCATCTCCAAGAATGCAGGCGGCACCAAAATCAATCAGACCCAGCTGTCCGGAGTCAGTCACCATCACATTGGAAGGTTTCAGATCCCGGTATATGACACTGTGCCTATGTAAATACGACAGTCCCTCCGCCAATTGCATCATCCACGACAGTACCTCATCCGGCTCAAAACACTTCTCTCCCTGATACAATTTCCTGTCCATCAGCATCTGCAATGTTCTTCCCCTGATATAGGACATCACCAGACAAACCCTGCCATGTGCCTCCCATATCTCCCTGACAGTAGGAAATGCAGGATACACAACCGATGATAAAATACGCGCCTCACGATATAACGAAACTCTGGATACTTCATTATCCGCAGATACCTTTAATGCATAGCAGCAGCTGTCTTCCTGACAAACAACAAGATAGACTCTTCCCGAACCGCCTTCGCCAAGATATCGTTCTACCCGGTAACGGTTATCTGCGCTTTCAAACACTTCTGGCAATCGCAATCACCTTCCTCGCCCTGCTACAGTTCAAAACAGTCACTGCAGACAAAATACGCTGTCTTCTCTATTCAATTTATCTTTCGTACAATGGAATTCTCTGCCTGCATCAGAATCGGCAGACAGCCTTATCAGAAATGAAATATTGACGCTATTATACACCCGTCTCCACTGATTGCCAAGCACTTTCGACATCCTTTTTTCTTAAGTTTTTATAAAACCAAATTTTCCAATTAGCCAACATTTTTCGACTCCATAAAACGTCCAACCGTCATTTTTCGACTCAACAAACCGTCATTATCCGGGGTAAACCCATTCGTTTTCACCTAAACCGCAAACCATCCGCTCCATCAAAAAAACTCCTACAGAATGTCCACCACATAAAGTGATCGCATCCATAGGAGTTTTTATATGAAACAACCTACATTTACTATCAAGTGTCTGCCAGTTAGTTGAGTTTTTTTCCCATTAAATATACACGATTTATCTGAAGTGCAGAAATGCTGCCCCTATAGCTGTCATATAAGCCGCCTGCTTCGGTATGATAAAATCAATATCATACAGCTCACCAACCTGCCCCAGCATAATTCTTGCCTGATTCAAAGTGGCTGTGGAACCGCCGATAACCGCCTTTTTTAAATTCACATTTCTGCAGGCAAATACAGCCAGTGTTCCTGCTGTCTGGAAAATCATATTCATCAGCCCCAGAGCCACATCTTCATCCGTGGCTGTACTCTTCATCTTTCCCAGATTGGAAGATGTCGCATAATCCGGCAATGTCTCCATCTGGTCTCTGCTCAGTTCTGCAATGCCCCAGTCCACATTCTTCAGATTGCCCTGTTCTGCCATATCCGCAATCACTTCCACATCACGGATACCGAAAAGTCTTGAGGAAAGACCCACCAGTGTGCCGCCGCCCACAGCACTGCCGCCGATATGCTGAATGCCATCAGGGCCTGCATGAACAAAAACAGTACCTGTGCCGATACTGCCCACAACCGTTTCTTCAAGCCCGGTCAGATAGAGGCCGCCTGTTCCCAGCGCATCAAATTCCGTCACTTTCGTGGTCGGAAGGCCATAGACATCCCCTTCCACATAACTGGCTCCCATACCTGTAAGCATCACGGCCTCAACATCTGCAATCTGCATTCTCTCCTCACAGAGTATTTTTCCAACGGCTCCATACATTGCTGTCACCGGATCAGAAGCCGAAACCTTCAGTGAATTTAAAATTGTTTTACTTTCGTCCATTGCAACAATCTTTGTTGCAGAACTTCCTATATCTATACCTAATACAACACCCATCTTTTATTGCCTCCACCTATATACAATTTTCTGTCATAATACTATCCATTTTCCCTTACGGCTGGAGCCTTCACGCTTTACTTTTCTTGTTGTCGCTCTATTATATATTCCGTGCGCAAATATCCGCCAGACAGCATTTATCGCAATAAGGCTTCGTTCTTGCCGTACAGACTTCCCGTCCATGTTCAACCAGACGATGACAGAAATCGCTGCCCTCCTCCGGCGGCACCAGTTTCCACAGAGCCATCTCCACCTTTTTCGGGTCTTTGATGCCGTCCACGATGCCGATTCTATTGACCAGACGGATACAGTGGGTATCGGTTACAATGGCCGGTTTGCCAAAAACATCCCCCATGATCAGATTCGCACTCTTTCGTCCAACCCCCGGCAATTTCAGCAGTGCATTGAAATCATCCGGTACCTTATCATGATACTGTTCATGAAGTATCTTCATGCAGGCGCTGATATCCCTGGCCTTGCTCTTTCCAAGTCCACAAGGACGGACAATTTCCTCAATATCAGTCACATCCGCTGCTGCCAGAGAGGCCACATCCGGATATTTCTCATACAATCCTTCTACCACTACATTCACTCTGGCATCTGTACACTGGGCAGCAAGCCGGACACTGACCAGTAACTTCCATGCCTGGTCATAATCCAGAGTACATTCCGCCAGAGGATAGGCCACTTTCAAACGCCGGATGACTTCCAGCGTTAATTCTTCTTTCGTCATTTCAACCCCTCCAAAATATATTTCGAATTCGCTCGTTTATCTAAAACTCAACCGCTTTTAATCTTCAATTGAGTTCTATCTTTAGTTTTATTCTTACTTATTTCCTGCCAGCCTGACAAATAACCCCTGCGGCAGTTCAAATATAAACACAATTCCCAGCACGATAGCCACCGCCACCTTCACTGCCGTGTAGCCTGTCTCGGCCGCCAGCCACAGCTGGTCTGTCACAATGTAATAGGCTGTCCAATACACACCGGCGCCCGGCACCAGTGGAAATATCCCTGCGATCAGGAAAATGGTAACCGGACACTTCTTCCGCACTGCTGCCAATCTGGATAAGAAAATGACCACCATAGTGGCCGCCAGGGATGCACCTGCTGTGCTGAAATGTTCCAAAGTCAGCAGGTAGACAAGCCAGCCCGCTCCACCAATGACACCGCAATAAGGATAGTACTTTGATGGTACACCAAACAAAACCGAAAATCCCACTGTTGCTATCACAGCGGCTATGATTTGGATCATCATAAGTCAGCACCTCCCGTCAACAGTTTCAACACTGCAATTCCCATACCGACACCAATGGCAATACAGATAAAAACAAGTAGTGCGTCAATCATCCGCACAGTACCTGAAATGTAATCTCCATCTGCCGCATCACGAATCGCAACAGTAAAAGCGACACCCGGAACCAGCGGCATCATAGAGCCAATGATCATAAAATTCAGATGGTCCCCCAGTCCCAGCATATAAAGGAGATTGCAGACCAGCGTCACAAAAGCGCCGCCGCCCACATTACCCACAATCTTTGACAAATGCGGGCCGCTGATATAAAGAATATAGACATAGATCAGAAATCCTGCAATGGCTGCCGCCAGACAATCCATCAGATTGCCCCCGAAAAGGCAGCAGAAAGCACCGCTTGCCACACCTGAAGCCAGAATCAGCACGCTTTTTCTCTTGTCCGGCATCCGGCGAATCGTCTCCAATGCCTGATAAGCTTCTGAAACCGTATATTTTCCTTCCGCGATCTCTCTTGAAAGCTGATTCACCGCTGCCACTTTATCCAGATGAGAACCATTCACCGGTATGTGCCGTACCTTTGCAAACACATGCCCATGCCCTTCACCAGCTGTTGCCAATATATAATTCATCAAAATAAACTGACTGGCCGATTCAACACCGTAATGTCTGCAGATTCGGTCCATGGTTTCTTCCACCCTGAAAATCTCTGCACCATTCTCCAGCAGTAGTTCGCCTGCCTGCATCGCCAGTTCCATCACTTCATCTTCGTCACAATCAATGGCTGTATCTATTGTTGATTCTATTCTCTTCTGACCGGATGTGCTCATGATGACGCCCTCCATTTACCTGCAATCTACATCTGCTCATGCTATTATAACATATAAAAACAGTGCGCTAAAGTACAAAAAAGAATGCGCCGCACGCTCCTGTGCAACAAAAAAAGCAGCTCATGATGAACTGCTGGCATTTTGTTGATGAAATTATGAAAACTGACGGTTCAGGAATACTTCAAAGCTGTCGGCCGCAGCTTCTTCGTCCGGTCCCTCAATATTAACGGTGATGACATCGCCAACTACAAGCTTTAATCCCATCCATTCCAGAATATCCTTGCCATTGACTGTCTTCTCATCCTTTGTCACTTTAACATCTGAAGCAAACTGTGATGCCTCTTTCATAATCAGTCCTGCTGAACGGACATGCAGAATGCCGTCTTCAATCTTATTCACTGCTACCGAGAATTGTTTCATGCTCGTCTCTCTCCTTTGTATTGTTTAATCCTCAAATTCGTCTATATTTTAACAAAAAAACAAAATCCTTTCAATACAAGAATAGAACCAATTTTTGAAAGGATTTTATTTCATTTTGATAAATATGCACAATGTCACTTCTTATTTCAGTAAAACTGCCTTGACTTCCTTCAATCTTTGCTCAAATTGAGAATAAAAACTGACTTCTTCACCAAAACCGCGCATATAAAATTCTTTAAGAACATAAATATTAATTTGCTTGATGGTGCCGTCACTGGCATTTTCTTTCCTCAATGATGCAGCTACATCCTTCAGAAAATAGTGCCAGTCATTGACAAACTTCTCATACTGATCTAATTCCGGTATATCCAGCCATTTTCTGACTTTGATCTTCTGACGATCCGTTTTCACACATTCCTTTGTCTGAAGAATGTATTTGAAACTTCTGTCCTCATACAGTCTTCCCAATGGGAACAGACGGCAGAACCCCGGTCTGATTTTATGGATACCGCATCTGCCCTCCTGATTCAGGAAAATACAGTGTTCATCTTCACCTACCATCTTGAGATTCGGCAGGATCATTCCGTCCACAACATTTAACTCCACATGATCCGCCAACAGCGCTTCAAACGGAATACGAAAATAAGTACATATCCTATGGACATCTAATGGATCCAATAGAATGGACTTTCCCATTCCGTGACAACAGACGGAACATCCTTCACATCCCTGGCAATCTGCCCTGACCATATCATTGGCTGTATAGAAACGGCCATCTGAAATCTCATTTAAATCTATATTTCTTTCCATATTCAATACCTCGTATCTGCTTAATGTTTAATAAACATTGTATCATATTTTTCGACTTTTTATTTGAAAAATCAATTATTTTTTCCATTGAATCCATGATATAATTTTTATAATTCAGAACTCAACAACCAATCGCAGCTGCAGATTATATTGACGCTGCCTCTATTGCGGCAATTCCAATACCTGTATTTCGCATAATTATACAACGCATATACGAAGAAAGGAAGCCCCTTATGGTCGAACAACTTTATCACAACCCGGATATTTACAGAATTTATGTCCCGCTCCCTGACAACCCATTGAAATATCTCAACTGCTATGTTCTTGTTTCAGATGGTGAAACATTGATCATTGACACCGGCTTTAACCGCCCGGAATGTAAGCAGGCACTTTTTGACGGACTTGATGAGCTGCAAGTGGATTTTGCCCATACAAAGCTTTTTCTCACCCATCTTCACGGAGATCACAGCGGCCTCACAGAAGAACTGACGACCAGAGGCGTTCCTGTTTTCATGAATGCCATTGATTATGATTATCTCTGTCAAGAGCTTGCCTCCGGCGGATGGCAGGCCATGGAACAGATTTTTCTCATCGAAGGCTTTCCTATGGAAGAAATCGAAAAACAGAAAAAGGGCAATCAGGCAAGACTTTACTCACCGCATCACCCTTTCCCTGCCTCCAAAGTCAGCGACAATGATCTGCTAACAGTTGGCGGTATCACCCTTCGCTGTATCCATACACCGGGGCACACACCGGGACATACCTGTCTTTATATAGAAGACAAAGAAATCCTTTTTTCAGGGGACCATATTCTTTTTGATATCACACCGAATATCTCTGTATGGCGAAATATTCCTTACTCACTGGCAGACTATCTGGAAAGCCTGCAGAAAATAAAGGGTCTGAAGGTTTCCCATACATTTCCGGGACACAGAGAGTTTCACGGAGATATTCATGATCGCATCAATGCCCTGGCCCTTCACCATCATGCGCGTTTAAAAGAAATCCTTGACGCCATTGACCATCATCCCGACTGCACTGCCTATGAGACTGCCGGCCGGATCAGCTGGTCTGCCAGAGGCCGCGCATGGAACGATTTTTCACCAAATCAGAAATGGTTTGCTATGGGTGAAACACTGGCGCACATCAAATGGCTCTCCGACAAAGGCGCCATAAGCAGCACCAGACCGTTGTCTCTGAACATGCCAAATATTCCAAATGCCCCGTCAAAAGAAACGGCAGAAAACCGTTATCAGGCTCTCTGCCATTCTTCTGATCTGTTCTTTTATTCACGACGTTTTTCTGATGACGATTTTTATGAACACGTTACACATTATGCATGAACATGTTCTTTCATCACTTTATACAGCTGAATGATGACGGTCGGTATAAAGGCCAGCAGCGCAATCATTCCAATCTGATAACCGCTCAGAGGTGACACTGAGAAAAGTGTGCGCATCACAGGTACAAAGATGACCAGTGCCAACAGCAGCACACCGCCGAAGAAAGCACCGACACTGTAAATATTGGATGCCAGACCGATTTTGAAGATGGAATGTCTGCTTCTGCAGTTGAATCCATGGAACAGTCTTGCCAAAGTCAGTGTGGCAAACGCCATAGAACTGGCTGTTGCACTGTCCGTGGACAAACCGATATAAAAAGCGATCATGGTACAGACTGCAATCAGACCGCCCTGTACGAAAAGGGCTGTCATCAGGTCTTTCGTCAGTATTCCCTGTTTCGGATCCCGTGGCGGCTCTGAAAGCAGATCTTTTTCTGCCTTTTCCATACCAATGGCAATGGCCGGAAGAGAGTCTGTCAGCAGATTGATAAACAACAGGTGCACCGGCTGAAACGGTACCGGAAGTGCTGCAAGAGATGTATACAATACCGCCATGATTCCGGCCATATTGCCTGATAACAGGAACTTAACCGCATTCTTGATATTGCGGTAAACGTTTCGTCCATTAGCAACAGCCTTGATGATAGTGGCAAAATTATCATCCGTCAGAATCATGGATGCCGCATCCTTTGATACTTCCGTGCCGGTAATCCCCATCGCCACACCGATATCTGCCTTTTTCAGGGCCGGGGCATCGTTGACACCATCGCCTGTCATGGCTGTCACTGCGCCTTTACGCTGCCATGCATCCACAATTCGGATTTTATTCTCAGGTGAAACACGGGCATAGACAGAAATCTTTTCGATGTTCTCATCCAGTTCTGCATCACTCATCTCATCCAGTTCCGGTCCTGTCACCGCCATATCTCCTTCACCGAAAATACCAATCTGTTCAGCAATGGCTGTTGCTGTGATCTTGTGATCACCGGTAATCATCACCGGACGGATACCGGCTCTTTTTGCCTCTGAAACAGCTTCCCTGGACTCTTCTCTCGGCGGATCGATCATGGATACCAAACCTATGAAAATCAGATGGTCTTCCTCATCCAGTGTCAACTGCTGATTGGCTTGTGCCTCCTTATAAGCAAATGCAAGGACTCTCAAGCCCTGTTCGGAAAAAGCTTGATTTTTATCTAATATCTCCTTTACATCCTGCTCAGTGATCGGACGGACTTCATCCCCGATACGGATTCTGTCCGTTCGCTTCAGCAGAATATCCAAGGCGCCCTTAACCAGAATAGTCGGCACACCATGCAGGCGATACTTTGTGCTCATCAATTTTCTGTCTGAATCAAATGGTATCTCCTCCATACGCGGCATCATCTCTTTCAGAATATCCTCTTTGATGTCCACTTTTCTTCCCATTTCCAGAAGCGCCACTTCCGTCGGATCACCGATACTCTGGCCTTCCACAATAGCGGAATCATTGGTCAGAATCGCATCGTAGAGCAGATACCGATGAGACTGCTGCTTCAGGTCCAGTGCATCAGCTTCCATTGTCTGATGATTAATATAAACCTGCTGAACCGTCATTTTGTTCTGCGTCAGCGTACCTGTTTTGTCCGAACAGATGACAGATACACATCCGAGGCTCTCCACTGCTTTCAGATCTTTGATAATAGCATGTTCCCTGGCCATCTTCTGTGTTCCCATGGCCTGTACAATGGTCACAATAGAGCTCAAAGCTTCAGGAATCGCAGCCACCGCAAGGGCTACCGCAAACATCAATGAATCCAGTACCGGCATCTTCCTGTACAGACTTAAGACAAACACAACTGCACTGATAATCATAATAACAATGGCCAGTTGGCTGCCAAATTTATCAAGGCTCACCTGCAGCGGTGTTCTCTTCTCCTTTGTAGCATTCATAAGCGCCGCAATCTTGCCGATCTCGGTCTCCATGCCCGTAGCTGTCACCAGTACAACCGCACGTCCCCCGGTTACCAGACTTCCTGAATAGACCATATTGATACGGTCTCCCAGTGCCTTCTCCCCTTCCAGCACCACGGTCTTCTTCTCAACATTGGTGGATTCGCCCGTCAATGAGCTTTCATTCACCTGCAATGAATAGCTTTCAAGAATTCTGCCGTCCGCCGTCACCATATCACCGGCCTCAAGAAGCAAAATATCCCCTTTAACAACCTGTGCAGAAGGAATCTCCCCCTTCACACCGCCCCTGAGCACCTTTGCCGTTGGTGCTGACAGGGTTTTCAGACTTGCAAGCGATTTTTCTGCTTTCTCATGCTGCACTGTGCCAAGAATCGCATTCATCGTAATAACCGCAAATATAACAATCGTGCTCTCCACATTTCCCGAGATCATTGAAATAATCGCAGCAATGATAAGAATAATAACCAGAAGATCTGCAAACTGCTCTGCAAAGACACGCCATACACTTTTCTTCTTCGTCTCCCGGAGCACATTTTCTCCATGCGCTTTTAATAGTGCTTCTGCCTTTTCACTGCTCAGCCCATTTGCATCTGATCCAAGGGCTTCCAACACTTCATCCTCATGCATCTGATACCATTCTTTCATCAAACTTCCTCCTTTCAGATGTCCGATTTGTCCTCTTTCACACCTTAATTCCTAAATCTTAATAAAAGAAAAAGACCTTTAATGTATGATATCCGGAAATCTTCCGTTACCATACATCAAAAGTCTTGTAACCGTAATGGTATATATTACCAGACTGCTCTACAAAAATCTGCAAACAGCCGCGATTGTTGATAATATATTAAAACTACTCCCCTTTGATGACACATTGCCATCACTATTCAGTTATCATTTTATTAAGATTTTAGTAGTCTAGCACATTTTGAGTCTGCTGTCAACCTCTTATTCATCTTCCATATTCGCCAGTTTGGCTGCCTGATCTGCTGCGATCAGACTGTCAATGATCTCATCCAGGTCACCATTCATAATATCGCCCAGTCTGTACAATGTCAGCTTGATACGATGCTCTGTACAACGGCCCTGTGGGAAGTTGTAGGTTCTGATCTTCTCGGATCGGTCTCCTGTACCAACCTGGTTCTTGCGAAGGGCTGCTTCTTCCGCATGCTTCTTCTCTATTTCAATTTCAAGAAGTTTGGAACGCAGCAATCTGAAGGCTTTTTCTTTGTTCTGCAGCTGTGACTTCTCTGTCTGACTGTAGATGACGATACCTGTCGGATTATGGGTCAGACGTACCGCAGAGTCTGTTGTATTGACACACTGACCACCATTGCCGGAGGCACGCATAACATCAATACGTACATCATTCATATCAATCTCAACATCCACTTCCTCAGCTTCCGGCATGATGGCAACTGTTACAGTAGATGTATGGATACGGCCGCCGGACTCTGTCTCAGGCACTCGCTGTACACGATGCACACCAGATTCAAACTTCATACGTGAATAGACATGATCGCCGCTGACCATGAAAACGCACTCCTTGAAACCGCCGATACCATTCTCGCTGACATCCATCATCTCGATCTTCCAGCGCTTGGATTCTGCATACTTGGAATACATACGGAAAAGTTCAGCAGCAAAAAGGGCTGCCTCATCACCACCTGCACCGGCTCTGATCTCTACGATAACGTTCTTCTCATCCATTGGATCCTTAGGGATCAGAAGGACTTTCAGCTCCTGTTCAATCTTTGCGATGTTGGACTTTGCTTCAGAAAGCTCTTCCTTAAGCATTTCCTTCATCTCTTCATCGTCTTCCACCTCAAGCATCTCCAGGCTGTCTTCGATGGTCTGCTTTGTATTCTTATATTCTGTATACTTCTCTACAAGGGGCTGCAGATCACTCTGCTCCTTCATCAGCTTGCGGAAATGCTTCTGATCATTGACAACGTCCGGATCATTTAACTCTTCCATGATCTGCTGATATCGGATTAAAATATCATCTAATCTATCAAACATTGTTACTTACCTCCATCTTCTGCAGCTTTCACTGCATAAACGACTCTGTCCAGACCGGCCAGATCTTTCTTCACGTGTATATCTTTAAATCCTGCCTGATCAAGAAGCTGTGAAACAGCTTTTCCCTGATCATAACCGATTTCAAAAAGCAGTGAACCGCCGGGTACAAGATACCGTCCCGATTCCTCTGCCAGTTTTCTATAAAAATGGAGTCCATCCCGACTTCCGTCCAATGCCAAATGCGGTTCATGATCTTTGACCTCACGCATCAGATCTTCAATGTCATCCGTAGGGATGTAAGGCGGATTGGATACAATCATATCAAATACGCCCTCCACTGATCCAAACAGATCACTGTGTACCAGCTTCACCTGAGATAATCCCAGATTTTCTCTGTTTCTCTCAGCAACCTTCAACGCTTCTTCGGAAATATCTGCGCCGATACCCCATGTCACCGTTCCCAGCTTTGCAAGGCTTAACACAATGCACCCCGAACCTGTACACATATCCAACAGTCTGCATCCCGGCTTCATCATAGACAGGGCTGTTTCCACCAGCACCTCTGTATCCTGTCTCGGGATCAGTACGTGTTCGTTGACCAAAAAAGGCAGACCCATGAATTCTGTGCTACCCGTCAGGTATTGCACCGGAACCCCTTCGCTTCTCTGTCGAATCAACGCCTGATAAGCAGTGCTTTTCTCCATCTGTGCCGCATCAAAGCTATCACTTCTTCGCATCAGGAAATCCACTCGACTGATCCCGTAAATATGCTCCAACAGATACCATGCATCCAGAGCTGCATTCTCCACATCGTGCGCTGTCAGTTCATCCGTTCCCCACTTCAAAAGGGTATCATAACTCCACTGCATCATGGCTGACTCACTCCTGCATTGCTCCTGTCCGTTTTCTGACTGTTTCCATCAGCAGCTGCCCTGTTCTCTGCCTGAAACTGCCTCCAGTCATAAATCGCCTCAATAGAAGCAATAGCAACTTCCAGCATCTCCAGATCCGGTTCACGGGTTGTCAGCTTCTGCAGCATCAGTCCTGGTTTACTCACAATATTCACTAGGCAGGATTCACTTCTGCCAGCCCACTGAATAATCTCAAAGGAAACGCCTGCGATCACCGGAACAAGAATAACGCGGAGCACAATCTTCAGCGCCATGTTATCCACACGGATAAACATAAAACAGATGATACTGACCACCATAACGATCAGCAGAAAACTTGTTCCGCATCGTTTATGCAGTCTTGAATACTTCGCAGCATTCTCCGGGGTCAGTTCAGCGCCATGCTCAATACAGTTAATGGTTTTATGCTCCGCTCCATGATACATAAATACTCTCTGTATATCCTTCATCTGTGAAATAGCTACAATATAGATAAAGAAAATCGCAATTCGGATCAGACCTTCAATCACAGCCAATGTCATAGGACTCTTAATCACCTTACCAAACAAAGATGAAATAAAAAATGGCGTCAGCATAAACAGCACAACGGCGATCACGACCGATAATGCCACTGTCAGTCCCATAAAAACAGCATCCGACTTGCTGTCTTTTTCTTTCGCTTTCTCAGTTTCCTCTTCGTCTTCAAAAAAACTGGCCGAGTACGTCAGTGTAGACATACCCAGCACAAGAGAATCAATAAATGACAGTACACCCCTGATAATCGGGATCTTCTTCATATGCCATCTGGCATTCAGGCCAATATACTGATCCTTCTTGACTTCTATTGTCTGATCTGGCTTTCTGACGGCCACCGCATAATCATTGCCGTTACGCATCATGACACCTTCGATGACTGCCTGTCCGCCGATAGTTGCATATCGCATATATTCCTCCTACTGACGGAATGAAACAATCTGTGATTCACCCGCCGCAACGGAAAATCTCTATTCTCCGTAATGAAAAAACAGGGCTGTCGCATCTGCTGATCTCTGCGCCGGTCTCCATGATATGGACAATCCGGATGGCAGAGGATCTGTCGAAATGATGCGGCAGCCCCGTCTATCGTCTAATTATGCCTGTTTGATGCCATACTTACGATTGAACTTATCAATACGTCCGCGAGCAGAAGCAGCTTTCTGCTGGCCTGTGTAGAATGAATGACACTTAGAACAGATTTCTACGTGGATTTCAGGTTTTGTGGAACCTGTTACGAATTCGTTACCACAGTTGCATGTTACCTTTGCCTGATAATACTTAGGATGGATTCCTTCTCTCATCTTATTCACCTCACTAATATTCTTTCCTGATTGCCAACCAGGAATAATCACTTGAGTTATCTCAAATCGGGCGTTCATGCCCATTTCTGTCATTATAAAACAGCTTTTAAATTTTATCATACTTTTTTATAGTATGCAAGCGTTTTTTTGTATTTCACATAATATTTTTTACCACATTTTTGTATGGCGGATCATGTTGACGAATTCTGTATTATCTTTTGTATGCATAAACATATCCAGGATCTGCTCCAGCGCCTCTTCAGACTTCATGCCGCCCAGTGCCTTTCTCATCACATACATACCTTCAAGTTCTTCCTTGCTCAGCAGCAATTCTTCTCGTCTTGTTCCTGAACGCGGTATGTTGATAGCCGGGAAGATACGCTTCTCGGAAAGTTTTCTGTCCAGAACAAGTTCCATATTGCCTGTTCCCTTGAATTCTTCAAAAACGACATCATCCATCTTGCTGCCTGTCTCTACAAGAGCTGTAGCAAGCACCGTGAGGCTGCCTCCCTCACGCATATTTCGCGCAGCACCGAAGAATTTCTTCGGCATATGAAGTGCTGCCGGGTCCAGACCGCCTGAAAGTGTACGTCCGCTCGGCGGCACTGTCAGGTTGTACGCCCTGGCCAGACGTGTAATGCTGTCCAAAAGGATCACCACGTCTTTCTTATGTTCAACCAGACGTTTTGCACGCTCCAATACCATCTCTGAAACACGTTTATGATGTTCCGGTGTCTCATCAAATGTAGAGTAGATAACTTCCACATTATTGCCCTCAATATACTCCTTGATATCCGTCACTTCCTCCGGACGTTCATCGATCAGAAGAATGATCATCTGCATGTCCGGATAATTGGTATGGATTGCCTTGGCCACCTGCTTTAAAAGTGTTGTCTTGCCGGTCTTCGGCGGTGATACGATCATACCTCGCTGTCCCCGCCCAATCGGAGAAACAAGATTCATAATCCGCATGGAAACCGGCGCATTCGGTGTCTCAAGATTAATTCTGCTGTCTGGAAAAACAGGTGTCATATTTTCAAACTTGCCGCGTCTCTGGGCTTCATACGGCGGCATGCCGTTGACTGTTCTTATATATAAAAGTGCTGAAAACTTCTCTTTCTCTGTCTTTACCTTGATATTGCCACAGATAATATCACCGGTTCTCAGGTTAAATCTGCGAATCTGTGCCGGTGACACGTACACATCATTATTGCCGGGCATATAATTCTCACAGCGGATAAATCCAAACCCTTCCGGGATTACTTCCAAAATACCATTCGCCATCATGCCGCTGTCTAACTGACCATAACCTGGGATTTCACTTTCCTCATTTGACTGGATATACTCATTTTTCTGGTAAACATCCACCCGCTGGCAACTATCCCCCCGCTGATAGCTGTCATTACGCTGATAATTCTCACCGCGCTGGCCGTTTTCGTTACGCTGACCATTCTCATTCCGCTGGTAGTTCTCGCTGCGCTGACCGTAGGTATTTCTTCTGCCACTGTACAATCCGCCATTTGTATATGTCTGTCGTTCCGAGCGTTCTGTTCTTTCTGTGCGTTCTGACCGTTCCGGGCGCTCTGTTCTTTCTGTGCGTTCTGACCGCTCCGGACGCTCCGTTCTTTCTGTGCGTTCTGACCGCTCCGGGCGTTCTGTTCGCTCTGATCGTCCTGCGTATTCCGCCCTGGATGTTCTGCCCCGAAAAACATAAGGCTTTTTATTCTCGCTCTTCACCTCATGTTCCGACCCTTTCTCAACTGATGCAGTCGGCTGCTCTTTGTCTTTCTCCAAAACTTCTGATTGATCTTCCAGAAGCCCCATCTCAGCCATGAGCTTCTGCAATTCCGCCTTACGCATCACGGATGTATTTCTGACGCCTTTGGCCTTCAATATTTCTCTCATCTGTGCGACAGACATTTTCTTTTCCTGTTCAGCCATAAAAACCTCCTTATCTGCTGACAAATTTTCACCGTTTCCGACACAGTAAAATAACACTCGCTGTCAAACGATTCTGAATCATATTAAAATTATATCTTATACTGGGTAATGAATCCTTACGAAATCTCTGTAATCCTAATAAAATAAATTCCAATCCTAATAAAATAAGAACAAAACACCTGTCGGTGTCTTATATTTTAGAAAATTTGAATAATTCTTCTTTACCATTATATATGAAATAAACGCAAATAAAAAGCATAACTTTTGTTTTTTTATTTTCTTTTTATAATTTTATACTAAAACCAACCGTCAATTCATTTACAATTTTTTACAATTTGAAAGTTTCGCAATCATTTCCTGCATATTTTTCAGCTTTATATCCGCTTTAATAATTGACAGCAGCTTTTATGAAGGAAACTTTTAACAAAATTCCTATTTTTTTACAGATTAAAGTGAAAAAAGATTGAATTATTGCTTAATCTATATTATAATCATCAATGGAAAGAATGAATTCCACTGAACATACTTTGCTGCGGATTTTGTCCGTCGGCAGGTCAATATAAGGAGGATGAAACAGAATGTCTTACAGTGACGAAATTATCGAAAAAGTTAAAGCAAAAAATCCTAACGAACCTGAGTTTATCCAGGCAGTGACAGAAGTTATGAATTCTCTTCGACTCGTTGTAGATAACGATCCAAAGTATCAGAACGAAGCATTACTTGAGAGAATCGTTGAACCAGAACGTATTATTATGTTCCGTGTACCATGGGTTGACGATGAAGGCAAAGTTCAGGTCAACAGAGGTTTCCGTGTACAGTTCAACAGTGCCATCGGACCTTACAAGGGCGGTCTCCGTTTCCATCCATCCGTTAACTTAAGCATTATCAAATTCCTTGGTTTTGAACAGATTTTCAAGAACTCCCTGACAGGCCTTCCTATCGGCGGCGGCAAAGGCGGTTCTGATTTCGATCCTAAAGGCAAATCTGACCGTGAAGTTATGGCTTTCTGCCAGAGCTTTATGACAGAGCTTTGCAAACATATCGGAGCTGATACTGATGTTCCTGCAGGTGATATCGGTGTAGGCGGCCGTGAAATCGGTTATATGTATGGCCAGTACAAGAGAATCCGCAACGTATCCGAAGGTGTCTTAACAGGTAAAGGCCTCACATACGGCGGTTCCCTCGCTCGTACAGAAGCTACAGGTTACGGTCTTGTATACCTTGTAGAAGAATTATTAAAGTGCAAAGGCGACACAATCGAAGGCAAGACTGTTGCTGTATCAGGTGCCGGTAATGTTGCTATTTACGCTATTCAGAAGGCTCAGCAGCTGGGTGCTAAAGTTGTTACATGCTCTGACTCCACAGGCTGGGTATATGATCCGGAAGGCATCGATGTCGCTGCTCTGAAAGAGATCAAAGAAGTACAGCGTGCACGTCTGACAGAATACAAGAAATACAGACCACAGTCTGAATACCACGAAGGCCGCGGCGTATGGCAGATTCCTGTTGACATCGCTCTTCCTTGTGCAACTCAGAACGAGCTCTTCCTTGAAGATGCTAAACAGCTTGTAGCAAACGGCTGCAAGATTGTTGCTGAAGGTGCCAACATGCCTACTACTCTTGATGCAACAGAATATCTTCAGGAACATATCTTCTTCGTACCTGGCAAAGCTTCCAATGCCGGCGGAGTTGCAACATCCGCTCTTGAAATGTGCCAGAACAGCATGCGTTACAGCTGGACATTCGAGGAAGTTGACGCTAAACTCAAAGACATCATGGTCAACATCTTCCACAACATCGACAACGCTGCTAAAGAATACGGTGTAGAGAACAACTACGTTGCAGGTGCTAACATCGCAGGCTTCAAGAAAGTCGCTGATGCTATGCTTGCTCATGGTATTGTATAATAAAGTAAAGTAAAATTCGGTCTTAGAAATCAATAAACAGGATGCTCAATAAGTTATTCAGAATAAACTTATTGAGCATCCTGTTTTTGTCGTTTTTTTGACCGAATTTTACTTTACTTTATACACATTAAACACAATCCGCCATTATAAAGCCTTCGGATCCTCAATAGGCGCCTGCCTGATCCCTGTAATATAAAATCTACCCCGGTTTGATTCAATGCCTATTTTAACGCAATAGTAATCTTACAAATTACACACAAAAAATACTCTATGATATACTATACCAGAAAACGCTATAAAAATCGAGTACAAATCAAACCACACATCTGTTTGCATAAATTCGCCGGCTATGCTATCATATATGTAGTTAGGAGGAATGCAGTTTTGTGGGCAGATAAGCGTTACCACTCTCTCGATTACGAGATGAAGGCCCGGTACGGGCACAAGATTTATAAGATTGCCCTTGACGGCGGCTTTACCTGCCCCAACAGGGACGGACTGATCGATGCAAGAGGCTGTATCTTCTGCAGTGCGGGCGGTTCCGGTGATTTTGCCGCATCCAGGAACCAATCCATCACGGAACAGATTGAGGAAGGCAAACAGCTGCTTGCAGGGAAGCGGCTTTCCGGTCAGCCTGAGATGGGCAGCAAGGAATCCCCGATGCCTTGTTATATCGCCTATTTTCAGGCATTTACGGGAACTTATGCCCCCATAGATCGTCTGCGGGCACTTTACACAGAAGCCATCCGCCACCCGGAAGTAGCCATTCTTTCCATTGCCACCCGCCCGGACTGTCTTCAACCGGAGGTTCTCGATCTTTTATCAGAACTGAATCAGATCAAACCGGTGTGGGTTGAGCTCGGCCTTCAGTCAATCCATCCTCAGACAGCTGCTTACATCCGGCGAGGCTATCCACTGTCTGTCTATGATGCAGCTGTTTTGAATCTTCACGAAAGAGACATCGAAGTTATCACCCATGTGATTCTCGGGCTTCCCGGTGAAACTGCTGATGACATGCTGGCTACCGCCGATTATATCGCTCATCAGCCCATACAGGGTGTCAAGTTCCAGCTGCTCCATGTTCTCAAAGGAACCGATCTTTATACTGATTATCTGCAGCGGCCGTTCCATGTTCTGACACTGGAAGAATACACGGATATCCTCATCCGCTGTATTGAGCATATGCCGCCGGATGTGATTATCCACCGGATTACCGGTGACGGTCCCAAACATCTGCTGGCTGCCCCAGACTGGAGCCGCAACAAGAAACAGGTACTTAATCATATTCATCATTGCATGAAGCTTCGCAATGCATGGCAGGGGCGCTGTTATGTTCCGTTGACGAATGATTATTATGACAGGAATTGATGATTGCAATAGAAAGGAGTTTTTGTTTTATGAGTCAGGATACACTGATGCTTTATAAATTAATGGTTCTCTATATGCTGAATAAGGTCGATTTTCCATTGACGAATTCTCAGATTTCAGAATTTATTCTGGACAAGGGCTATACGAATTATTTTACTCTTCAGCAGGCGCTCCACGACCTTTCCGATACAGAATTGATCCGAACAGAACATATCCACAACAATTCCTACTATTCCATGAACCAGTCCGGTGAAGAAACGCTGGAATTTTTCGGTCACAAGATTCCAGCTGAGATCAAGACTGAAATCGACCAGTTTTTCAATGAGCACAAGTATCACCTGAGAAGTGAGAATGAAGTTACCGCTGATTATTATGAAGATAAGAAGGACTGCTATATTGTTCGCTGCGAAATCCATGATAAGAAAGAACTTCTCGTCGGCATCACATTAAACGTCACAGATGAAGCCCAGGCAACCGCCATCTGCGATAACTGGCGCAATCGACATGGCGATGTCTATGACTATCTTATCCATACCCTCATGATTCGTCACTAATACATTGTTTTCGAAATAACTATACCATTCACTTGCCTGCGAATCCGAGTGTGCAGGCAAGTGAATGGTATAGTTATTTACGAAACGATGTACTGGAATCGAATAACCGCATCTGTAAACAAAAGAAAAACGCAACCTCTCTGTTCTGAGTCCAAATGAATGCGCTATTGGCACACACCCCCAAAGAAAGGTTACGTTTTTCCTTTTCCCAATCACTTTTAAATTCTCAGTTGAACTTCTGTATTCCTATAAAGAACGATACAGATCTTCGTACTTTCTCGCTGAATTGCCCCAGGAGAAATCTGCTGCCATTGCCCTGTCTACAATACGGTTCCATGCTTCTCTGTCACCATAATAAACAGACTTGGCATACTCAATCACATGCAGCATCTCATGTGCATTATAATTTGCAAAACTGAATCCTGTACCGCTTCCTGTATATTCATTATACGGTTCTACAGTTTCCTTCAGACCGCCTGTCTCCCTTACAATCGGCAATGTACCATAGCGAAGACTCATCAGCTGACTGAGTCCGCATGGTTCAAACAGTGACGGCATCAGAAATGCATCGCATGCACCATAGATTCTGTGGGAACGGGTATTGTCATAACAGATACTTGCCGAAACTCTGTCTTTATACTTCCATTCATAGTATCTGAACATATTCTCATAGCGTGGATCACCTGTACCGAGAATAACAAACTGTACATCTTCCGCACAAATCTGTTCCATCACACAATCGATCAGATCCATTCCCTTCTGATCTGTCAATCTTGAAACAAGACCGATCATAAACTTGCCGCCGTCTACCTGCATGCCAAGCTCCTGCTGCAGCGCCGTCTTATTATGCACCTTCTCTGTTCTGAAATTATACGGAGAATAATTGTGTACAAGCATCGGATCCGTCTCCGGGTTATACTCATCATAATCAATACCATTGACAATACCCGAAAGATTATTGGATCTCGCACGCATCAATCCATCCAGTCCCTCTCCATAGAACGGATACTTGATCTCATTCGCATAAACACCGCTGACAGTGGTGATCCAGTCTGCGTAAACAAGGCCGCCCTTCAGATAATTGCCGGCGCCGTATGCTTCCAGTTTGTCTGATGTAAACAGATAGCCCGGAAGTCCTGTTACACGCATCATATCATCAATGTTCCATGTTCCCTGGAACTTCAGATTGTGGATTGTCATCACGGCTTTCATGTTCTGGTAAAAATCGCTGTAAGAAGAACTATCCCAGAATTCATTCTTCAGATAAACCGGCATAAGACCCGTCTGCCAGTCATGACAATGGATGATGTCCGGTCTGAAATCGATGACACAAAGCATCGTCAGTGCGGCCTTACTGAAGTAAGCAAACTTCTCAAGATCCCACAATCCATCTTCATAAATCCTGTCTCCGGAAAAATAGTATTCATTGTCGATAAAATAAAATGTCACGCCATCCAGCATCATCTGAAATACACCAACATAAATCATCCGTCCTGACATATTGATATAAAAATTCGTCATATATTCCATCTGCTGTTGAAAATATTCCGGAATCACTCTGTATTTCGGCAATACAACCCTGACATCAAATTCATCTCTATTGTATGCCTTCGGCAAAGATCCGACAACGTCTGCCAATCCGCCTGTCTTAATAAATGGTACCGCTTCAGATGCCGCAAATAGGACTTTCTTCATAAGGCTTTGTTCCTCCTGCTAATGCATTATATTGTATCTTCTATTATTATACAACATAATTCGTTGCAATAAAAGCAGAAATTTTGTGAATTTTCAGTCAATTATCAACTCCTGTTCTTGTATTCCAGTCGGATTTTATCCGCGATCAACGCAATAAATTCACTGTTAGTTGGTTTGCCTTTTCCGGTATGTATGGTATAGCCAAAAAGCTCATCAATGGTATCCATCTTGCCTCTGCTCCAGGCCACTTCGATAGCATGGCGGATCGCGCGTTCCACACGACTCGGCGTCGTCTTATTCATCTTGGCAATGGTCGGATACAGGACCTTCGTAATCGAATTAATGACCTCCCGGTTATCCACTGACATAATAATGGCATCCCGCAGATACTGATAACCTTTGATATGCGCCGGCACACCAATCTCATGAATAATGTTGGTCACATCTGTTTCCAGATTCTTTTCCCGGTATTCTGTCGTATAATCTGTTTGTCTGCTCTTCTGTGTATGGACCGGCTGTAAAATCTGTCGTTCAGTCACCTGATGAATACGACGCAGAATCATATCATTTTCAAATGGCTTCATAATATAATACATGGCGCCGAGATTAAAAGCATTCTCCGTAATGTTTTCCTTTCCAATGGCAGAAATCACAATAAATGCGGGTCGTTTCTTCAGCGACATATCCTTATTGACCTGCTGCATGACCTCCAGACCGTCAAGCTTCGGCATAATCAAATCCAAAAGGACAACATCCGGCTCCTGATTCTTAATAATGTCCAATGCCTGAACACCATCGTCCCCTCTTCCGATGACTTCAATATTCTTATCCGTCTGTAATATGGCATCCAACAAACTGACCATCTTCTCATTGTCATCAACAATCGCAACATTGATTTTTGTCATAACGCAGCCTCCCATTCTTCATCTTTTTCCAACAAGCGTCAAATGTATTATATTATCAAAAAAAGATTGTCTCAATTAATAAAACTCGCAATAACCACCAAAATAGGACAATATTTTCTAATTTTTTTATTATTTTTATTTATGAAGTCGAAAAACATATTATTTTGTGTGTTTTTATTCAATTTTTTATTTTTTCTAAAAATCAAAAGGGCTTATTGCTGTTTATTTTCAAACATGATACACTTTTATTAATGTTAATTATTTCAAATCCATTGAATTAAAGAGGTTTTTTTATGCAAAAAGAAAATAAAGGCAGCATCGACCTGACAAGAGGATCGATTCCCGGCGGTATTCTGGCCTTTGCCATTCCGCTTTTTCTCGGTCAGCTGCTTCAGCAATTGTATAACATGGTGGATGCATGGGTCATCGGCAACTTTGCGGATAACGATGCTTTTGCCGCCGTCAGTTCCACCGGCACTGTCGTCTTTCTGATCATCGGTTTTTTCTCCGGCATTGCCACCGGCGGCGGTGTCGTTATTTCACGCTATTTTGGCGCCCGCGATGAAGACAATGTTTCAAAGGCTGTCCACACGAATTTCCTGATGGGGCTGATTGCTTCCGCAATCGGCACTGTTGCCGGTCTTATCCTGGCTCCCCATCTTCTGGTATGGCTTGGCACCCCGGACTCTGTTATGCCCCATGCCTTAAGGTATCTGCAGATTTATTTCGGCGGTGTATCCACTGTTATCCTCTACAACATCTGCATGTCCATCATGCGTGCCCTGGGTGACAGTATTCATCCCCTTTACTATCTGTTATTCTCTTCCATTGTGAATATCGGTCTGGATCTGCTTTTTGTGGCCCATCCTGCCTTTCACTGGGGTGTTACAGGTGCTGCAGCCGCCACTGTGATCTCTCAGGGTCTCAGCGTCATTCTCTGTTTGTTTCGTATGTGTCGGATTAAAGATTATACCCGGCTTGATTTCAAAAAGCTGCATTACCATTCCCACATGATGAAGAAGGTGTTGTATCAGGGTCTGCCCGCCGGCATTCAGAATGCCGTGATCACCGTCGGCAACCTGGTGATTCAGAAGAATATCAATTCCTTCGGCGCTTACGCTATGTCCGGAATGGGGGCCTACTCCAAGATTGAGGGATTCGTTTTTCTTCCGATCATGAGTATGGCCATGGCACTTCCGACCTTCGTCAGTCAGAACCTGGGAGCTAGGCAATACCATCGTGCCAAAAAGGGCGCCGTTTTCGGCATCTTATTTGGCATGATCACCGCTGAGGTTACCGGACTTCTGATCTACTTTTTTATTCCATATGCACTGAAGATTTTCGGCAGTACACAGGAAGCCGTTGCCTACGGCACTATTCATGCCCACATTGTCAGCCTGTTTTTCTTCCTGCTGGCCTTTTCCCATTGCTCTGCCGGTGTGATGAGAGGCTGCGGCTATGCTGTTGTGCCAATGGCTGGAATGTTGCTTTTCTGGTGCGGCCTGCGTATCGTCTACGTCACCACAGCACTCCGATTCTTCCCGGTCTTTCAGATGATTTCCTGGGCCTATCCGCTGACATGGGGATGCAGTACCATCCTGTTTCTGATCTTCCTGTTCAAAGCCGACTGGCAGCATCATTTGGACTAAATGTGTATGCTATCATTGATTTGATTGATAGTTTGCACTGAACATTTTTCAAAGGCTGTTCGCACAATTGCGAATGGCCTTTTTTATTTTCTGGAAATATCTGTAAATTGTTCAAGTTGTATAGGTAATTTTTCACTATATCACCACTTTAATTTCCTAAATTTTTTATACTTTTTTACGTTGACAAAATAAATTATCAAGGGCTATAATACTGCTAACGAAAAGTTAAAGGCGATGACGAAGAGAAGTAGCGCTGTTTATCGCTTCCAGTGAGTGGAGAGAGTGAGAACCCACAGAATGAATCAGCGTGAATAACACTTTAACAGCCGCAATCTGAACAGCATTTTGCCCAGTAGGTGCGCCGTCAGCTGGACGTCAGACAGCAGGAGGTTTTTGCCTCTGTTGAGAGACTGCATTGCAGTAATTCAGGTGGTACCGCGGATTTTATATTCGTCCTGAACGATCATCGTTCAGGGCGATTTTTTATTTACGCGAGCAACGAGCCAAAGTCCGTGCTTGCACGAGACCTTGGCGACTGCCGCGATAACTTGAGAAACTCGCGGAGCGTGTTTCTCATAGTTTGCAGGGAATAGGCTGCAGGCGCAGGAATGTGCCAAGGCATTTGTTATACGTTTCGTCCTGGACATCTCAGCAGATATGATTGAATATCACAAAATGAAAGGGGACCAATTATGACAACACCAAACATTTACCGCAGCAGAATTTTAAACGAGATCAGCGAAAGCGACGTTGGCAAGACCATCCGTGTCGCAGGCTGGGTTGAAAATATCCGTGACCACGGCGGTGTATCTTTTATTGATTTGAGAGATATGTACGGTGTCCTCCAGGTTGTTTTAAGAGACACTTCTCTCCTGGACGGTATTACCAAAGAAAACTGCATCTCCATCGAAGGTGTCATTGACCACCGCGATGAGGAGACTTACAATCCGAAGATTCCTACAGGCACTATCGAACTTGAAGCTCACAGCATCGATATGCTGGGCAAGGTTTATCACCAGTTGCCTTTTGAGATTATGACTTCCAAGGAAATCCGTGAAGATGTCCGTCTGAAGTACCGTTATCTTGACTTAAGAAACCAGAAAGTCAAAGACAACATCATTTTCCGTTCACAGGTCATCAGCTTCCTTCGTCAGAAGATGACAGAGATGGGATTTCTCGAAATCCAGACACCGATTCTCTGCGCTTCTTCTCCTGAAGGTGCCAGAGATTATATCGTACCATCCAGAAAGTTCAAAGGTCGTTTTTACGCATTGCCTCAGGCTCCGCAGCAGTACAAACAGCTGCTGATGGTTTCCGGTTTTGATAAATACTTCCAGATCGCACCATGTTTTCGTGATGAGGATGCCCGTGCAGACCGTTCACCGGGCGAATTCTATCAGTTGGACTTTGAGATGAGCTTCGCTACTCAGGAAGAGGTTTTCCGTGTAGGTGAAGAAGTTCTGACAGCCACTTTTGAAAAATTTGCACCGGAAGGTGCTTCTGTCACAGCTGCCCCTTATCCTGTGATCAGCTACAAGGATGCCATGCTGCAGTTCGGCTCTGACAAGCCGGATCTCAGAAACCCGCTTCGTATCATGGATGTCACAGAATTCTTTCAGAGATGTACATTCAAACCTTTCCTGAAACGTACCGTCCGTGCCATCAGGGTTCATGCCGATATGTCCAAGGGTTTTCATGAGAAACTGCTGAAATTCGCCACTTCCATCGGTATGGGCGGCCTTGGTTACCTGGAAGTCATGGAAGATAAGAGTTATAAAGGCCCCATTGACAAATTTATCCCTGATGACATGAAGCAGGAATTTGCTGAACTCACAGGTCTTGAAGTGGGCGATACGATTTTCTTTATTGCGGATAAAGAAGAACGTGCTAACCTTTTTGCCGGACAGCTCCGCAACGAACTGGGTGAACGTCTTGACCTGATCGAGAAGAATGCCTTCCGCTTCTGTTTTGTCAACGACTTCCCGATGTATGAATACAACAAGGACGAGAAGAAGATGGATTTCACACACAACCCATTCTCTATGCCTCAGGGCGGCCTTGAAGCACTGAACACCATGAACCCTGAAGATATCCTGGCTTATCAGTATGATATCGTCTGCAACGGCGTGGAGCTTTCCTCCGGTGCTGTCCGCAACCACGATCTGGATATCATGGTCAAAGCCTTTGAAATCGCAGGCTACAGCGAAGAAGACCTGAAGACGAAATTCGGTGCACTCTACAACGCTTTCCAGTTTGGTGCCCCGCCACACGCCGGTATGGCCCCTGGTGTCGATCGAATGATCATGCTGCTGAGAAATGAAGACAACATTCGCGAAGTGATTGCATTCCCAATGAACGGCAACGCACAGGATCTCATGTGCGGCGCACCGGGTGTAGTCACTGAGACACAGCTGAGAGAAGCACATATTAAAGTGCGCGATTAATCCATCACATTGTATTTTCAGTAAATATATAAAGGCTTCACAGGCAGGATTATATTTTACATATCCTATCTGTGAAGCCTTATAAAGTGAAAGCATTTTCCAAATCATTTCAGTCTCTTTGATGTTTTATTAAATATTTGTAACTCCCCAATAGTTATCATCTGCTGATACTATTAGGAAATCATCTTACTTTTCTCCTGAAATTCCTCCGGAGTCATATTCATAAGTGCGGCAGCTCTTTGCAGACTGATATCTCCGCTTTGAATAAGCGTTACCAAAAGTTGGACTCTTCCCTCATCTCTGCCGTCTTGTATCATTTCCTGTATTGCCTTACACATATTCACATTTCCCATATCATCAACCTCCTCTCGCTTAATATGTGTATGGGTGATAACTTCAAGCACTCTGGCTGCTTCAACTTCTATATTCATTCTGGGATTATCTTGTATGAAAGCTGCCAGTTTATTTTTATCATTTGAATATTTTATGCATCCTATAACCTCTCGCAGACTGGAACTGAATTTTTTCAAATCACTCTCTAAAATCTCCTTCGGACTGATAATATGTATCTTATAGTCCTGTGCATATTTTTTAAAAATCGGATTTGATATATCCAACATATCAAATAATGACCTCGGGCCATCCCATTCACCGGGATTGAAAAACAAGACCAATGTAATAACCGGAATTAATTTATTATTCTTATAAAATCCAGACAAAAACTCTCCGGTGCTGATCTTCTGCTGTCTCTTGCCGCCTTTTTTTCCCTTATGTTTCTCCGCTATCTCTGTAACCTGCTGATTATACTGCATAGCATCATACAGCATATTTCTGACAGGCATCGCATAATGAACCTCTGTCTGGTTCTCTATCCCCAACAGTACATAGGTCGCTTCCCCATCTTCCATAATAGTCGCCGTTTTCAAAAGATCCCGGTACTTCTGTACCATCTTCTGCTCGGATGCTTCTTTTTCTTTATTCGTTTTATCTTTCGTATCTTTTTCATTCAAAAGTATTGCAATCTCAGTCGAATCCAATTCTCTTAACTGTTCCGGCTGAATCTTCTGTCTTCCATCATACATAAAGTAGTTGAATGCGTCTGCGAATACTTCGTTTTTTCGTATGTAAGCCTTTGTAACTGTATCTGCTGCTCCTATAATGCCCTCTCCCTTCACAACATTGAGAGACCTTCAGACGAAAAGTGCTTACTTCAATTCCATAGTAGCATTAAATACTGTTGAAGGCAAGTTATTTATATGTTTTACACAAAGTATCAATCACTAAATAGAAAAAAGGCATCCAACAGGTGTCAGATGCCAAAATTAAATATTACTGAATTCGGTTTTTTAGAGGCTGCTCTTTAAGACAAGATTCCAAATTTGCAGCCGCAATATCCACAATGCGTTCAAATGTCTCCGGAAGATGGAACTGCCCGGATATATGCGGTGTCATCATCAGGTTCGGCAGCTGCCACAATGGGCTGTCTGCCGACAGCGGTTCAGGTTCTGTGACATCAATTCCCGCTGAGGCAATCCAGCCTTTAGAAAGTGCTTCATAAAGGACTTCTGAAGCCACTGCGTCTCCCCTTCCGCTGTTTAAGAAGATGGCAGTGTCCTTCATGGCCATCAATCGTTCTTTTGTGTACATATGATATGTAGTCGCTGTTGACGGTACAAAGGAAGCTACAACATCCACTTTCGGCAATAAGTTATCCAGCTCGTCCATGGTATGTAATTCATGAACACCTTCCGGACATGGTCCCATGGAGCGTTTCAGACCAATGACACGAGCGCCAAGAGCACTGGCCAATCTGGCAAAATGCAGGCCGATATCGCCCAGTCCCACAACAAGCACTGTGGCATCTGTAATGGATGTGACTGTACCAAAATCGCTCCATTCGTTCTTTGTCTGGGCGTCTCTGTATAAATTCAGCTTCTTCTGCAGCATCAAAAGCATGGCAAAACTGTGCTCTGCCACTGCCTTGCCGTAAGCACCTGTGGCACTTGTCAACATTGTCGTGCTTCTTAAAATCCCCGGCTTCACATAAGCATCTGCGCCGGCAGAATTCAACTGCAGCCACTGCAGGCGTTCCGGCTCATGCAGTCTGTCCGGCTTCACATTGCCGATAATCACATCTGCTGCTTCAATCATTTCTTCTGTCGCCGTCTGCGGCGTCTCATAAACAAAACGACAGCCTTTACCGGCACGCTCCAACTTCTCTTTATGTCTCTCCTCTGCAGGAATCACAACCAAAACCGTTTTCTCCATCATAACCTCTATAAAACCTCTGCGTATCTATCACATCATTCATTTTATAATCACTAAAAATTATTTTACCGTCCAGGTTTAAATATTTCAACTGCAAAACGCTTAAAAACGCCTGCGTTTTGCTCCACTTTTTAGGCCTGGCGGCAAATATTGAAAAGACGAAATGCCTGCTCTGCTGTGTCTGTCAGGTTCTGTTTGGCATTTTCAGGTTTCATGGCTTCTTCCAGTGTTGAGATACCGCGAAGGATCGGGAAGAAGGCATCGATGCCGTTTTTGTTGCATTCTGTGGCATCTTTTGTCACACTACCGGCAAAGGCCAGTACAGGAATGTCAAATTTTTTGGCCAACCCGGCAACCCCCACAGGTGCTTTGCCCATGGCTGTCTGGAAATCCAATCTGCCTTCACCTGTTACAACAACATCTGCTCCTTTGACATAGGATTCCAGTTTTGTTTCTTCCAGAACAATTTTGATGCCGGATTCAAGAACTGCATTGGTAAATGTCAGAAATGCAAATCCAAGGCCGCCTGCTGCGCCTGTCCCCGGTTCATTCGGATTGGCTTTCGGAAATTTTTCCCTTGCAAGAGCTGCATAATAGCGAAGCCATTTATCCATCTCCATAATCATGGATGGATTGGCACCTTTCTGCGGGCCGTAAACAGCACTGCAGCCATTCTCACCGCAAAGGGGATTCGTCACATCACAGGCTATTTTGAATTCACATTCCGCCAGCTCCGGCAGGACGTAAGTATCTGTAATTGTCTCTAATTCCTTGAGACCGATGGCCCCAAAAGGCACCTGCTGACCGTCCTTGTTAAGGAAACCGTAGCCCAATGCCTGCAGCATACCAATACCGCCGTCATTTGTGGCACTGCCGCCGATACCAACAATAAATCTGCGGCATCCTTTTTCAATGGCATCACGAATGACTTCACCCACACCATAAGTCGTTGTATAAAGCGGATTCTTCTTTGCATCCGGCACGAGGGTAATACCTGCTGCACCTGACATCTCAATCACGGCTGTTTTCGTCTCATCAATAATGCCGTACTCACAGACAACCGGCTCACCCAATGGGCCTGTCACCTTCACATGCTGTAATGTCCCATTCATGCCGCATACAAGAGCCTCCACGGTACCCTCTCCGCCATCTGCCAACGGCCGGATAACCACATCTGCCTTGGCATCCGCTTTTCTGATGCCCTCCGCAATGGCCTGCCCTGCCTCAATAGAACTTAAACTGCCTTTCAAAGAATCGATTGCGATCACTGCTCTCATTTGTTGATACCTCCATACATTTTTCTGTCCATTGACTGCATCCGCTAACCGAGATACACTCTGCCGTTTTTATTTTCTTACGGAAAGTATATCCTTTTTTTCGCTCTGCATATATGTTACATAGAACAATTTTCTTGTATACATCCGGTATAAATTGTTATTTATACCACTTTATGATAAAATAGCTCTAACTAATCCATCGCAATGACAGATTCATAATATGAAAATCGTTATTATCAATGAAAGTGCAAGAAATAGCTATGGTATGCTTGTAGCATTATTAATCGGAGGTACCCTATGTTTAAAATCGACAGAACCCTTGCCGCCCAGGTCGTCAATACCGTGAAGGACGTCTGCGGACGGGATGTAAATTTTATCAACCAGTACGGTATTATCTTTGCCAGTACGGACCCGGAAAGAGTCGGCACCTTTCATGAAATCGGCCATCAGGCAGCCCTTACAGGCGAAACGATTGAGGTCCGGGCCGATGACAATTTTCACGGCACACGCATGGGCATCAACCTGCCTGTTTACTACAATCAGACCTTCATGGCCGTGATCGGCATTACCGGACAGCCGGATGAAGTCCGCAAATATGCCCATCTGGCGGAGCGCATCACGCATCTGCTGATCCGTGAACGGGAACTGAACACCATCAGCCGCAATCAGGCGGACAAGCGTCATTTCGCTATGGAAGCACTGATCCACCAGGCTTCTGCCAACATGGATTATCTTAATGCATGTCTGAAAGAATGCGGCATCAATATTACCCAAAAATACCGGATCCTGCTGATTCGTGCAGCTGCTGAAAGTCCTTCCGACAATCTTTCTCTGCTGGAACAGAAAATCCATCAGTTTTTTGAAATGCTTTCTATAAGGCTATATACCTTTTATTATCCGAATGAATATACTGCTGTCGTTTTGCCGTCACAATTGGAATACAACGCGTATATTCTGGAACGCTTTGCAAAGGATCATCAGACATCCCTGAAAATGACGGTCGGAAAAATGACCTCTGTCTATCAATTGTGTGATTCCTATCAGACAGCTGTCACCGCTATGAAACATTTTACAGCTCAGACGGATGGGTATATTTTCTTTGATGATCTTGGCCTTGAGCTTATTTTCTCCGGGCTGAATCCACTGGAAAAAGCCGAATTTCTCACCAGGACTTTATCCACTCTGGATGAAAACGAACGTCATCTTCTCACTGCTTACTTTGAAAATGATATGTCCCTGTCCGGGACAAGCCGACAGCTTTTTATACACAAAAATACACTGCAATATAAACTGAATCATATTTTCAGGAAATCCGGGCTGAATCCAAGAGCATTCAAGGATGCGGTAATGCTATATCTGGGATTGAACCTGGCCAAATAGTCCGATTCACTTTTTTATTATAACTTATCGTAACTGTTCAATATAAAATCTCCTCCAAAATAGTATTGACAAAAACTTTTTATGCTTTATAATGTTAAACAGATATTTTAAAGGCAATGACTGAAATAAGTAAGCCATAGTGGAACATCCAGAGAGCTGCCGGTTGGTGGAAGGCAGAGGGGAAGCTATCGCTGAATACCTTCACAAGCTGCGCACCGAACGATTCCAAGTAGGCTGCGACGGAATGCAACCGTTAGTATGCACAAGTATTGACAGATACTTGATGAGTGCAGTTATGCGAATAGCTGTTCAATTAAGGTGGTACCGCGAGTTATTCCTCGTCCTTATACAGGACGGGGTTTTTTTTATTTCATACAATTTTGAAAGGAGAACTTCTCATGACTTTATATGATGAACTGGTAGCCAGAGGCCTGATCGCCCAGGTTACAGATGAAGAAGAAATCAAGGAACTGATCAACAACGGAAAGGCAACTTTCTACATCGGTTTTGACCCGACCGCTGACAGTCTTCATGTCGGCCATTTCATGGCACTTTGCCTGATGAAACGTCTGCAGATGGCAGGCAACCGTCCAATCGCCTTAATCGGCGGCGGTACAGCTATGATCGGTGACCCATCCGGCCGTACAGATATGCGTCAGATGATGACACCTGAAACCATCCAGCACAATGTTGACTGTTTCAAGAAACAAATGTCCCGTTTCATTGACTTTTCAGACGGCAAAGCACTGATGGTCAACAACGCTGACTGGCTGATGAACTTAAACTACATCGAGCTGCTTCGTGACGTCGGTGCCCACTTCTCTGTCAACCGTATGCTGACAGCTGAATGCTACAAGCAGCGTATGGAACGAGGATTAAGCTTCCTGGAATTCAACTACATGATCATGCAGAGCTACGATTTCTATGAGTTATTCCAGAGATACGGCTGTAACCTGCAGTTCGGCGGTGACGATCAGTGGTCCAACATGTTGGGCGGTACAGAACTGATTCGCCGTAAGCTCGGCAAGAATGCATCTGCTATGACAATTACGCTGCTTCTGAATTCAGAAGGCAAGAAGATGGGCAAGACTCAGTCCGGTGCTGTATGGCTTGACCCTAATAAGACATCTCCATTCGACTTCTATCAGTACTGGAGAAATGTCGGCGATGCAGATGTTCTGAAATGCCTGCGTATGCTGACTTTCCTGCCGCTTGAACAGATTGACGAGATGGATAAATGGGAAGGCAGTCAGTTAAATCAGGCTAAGGAAATCCTCGCTTTTGAACTGACTAAGCTTGTTCACGGTGAAGAAGAAGCCACAAAGGCTCAGGAAAGTGCCCGTGCACTGTTCTCAGCAGGAAGCGCTGCTGATATGCCAACCACAACACTGACAGAAGCAGACTTAAGAGACGGCAGCGTCGATATCCTCGGTATCCTTGTAGCTGCAGGCCTCTGCCCGACACGTTCCGAAGCAAGACGTAATGTTCAGCAGGGCGGTGTTACCGTCAATGGTGAAAAAGTTACTGATTTTAAAGCAGCTTACACACCGGAAGACATCATGAAAGAAGACTTTGTCGTACGACGCGGCAAGAAAAAATACAGCAAGATTGTGTTTGAATAAAACAAAGGGGACGGCGCTCTAAATATTCATTGGCGTGTCATCCCTGTATATCAAATGGAATTCAAAAAGAGACATTCATCCCAGGCACGTTCACACTGCCAGCATTTGGCAGCGGTACATAAGATGCTAAAGAACAGCATCTAAGTACCGGCCAATGCTGAAGCACCTGGGATTGAATGTCTCTTTTTGAATTCCATATTTTATTTTCTGCTGACACGCCATTTGAAGATACCAATGCGCCGTCCCGTTATTTTTTCAAAATCAATCTTGCCATCGGCACAGAATATGAGCCCGAATCTTAACGGCATTCGATCTATTAACTGTCTTTATTGAGGCTTTCCAGGGCTTTCTGCAGTTTTTCTACATTTCCGTCTGCAAAGCAGTAGCCTTTCATGCCGCAGGCTGCGGCGCCGTCGATGTTGAGCTGAAGGTCATCAATGAAGTAGCTTTCTTCCGGTTTAATGTTGAATTTTTCAAATAAACGCTCATAGATTTCTTTCTGCGGCTTTAACAGTTTTTCTTCTGCTGAGAAAAGGATGCCGTCGAAGCTGTCAACTTCCGGCAGCAGTTCCTGATAGCACATCGGCAGACGCAGGGAGGCATTGGAGCAGATATACAGTTTGAAACCACGCGCTTTCAGGTCCTTGATGACTGGAATCATTGCTTTGATGGGCTTCATATTATAGAGATGCCAATCCCGCATACACAGTCTTGCCGCTTCATGAAGCCGCTTCGGCAGACGGGCACACATCTGGTCAACAGCCTGTTCTTCCGGAATCATACCCATGTCCAGATAAACCCATTCCGGTGACTGAAAAATTGCCGTAAATACGCGTTTCCTGTCCTTTTTATCCTTTATGTAATGTTTACATACCTTGCGGCCATCATAAGCCACAAGAACATTCCCCATATCAAAAACAATATTCTTTATCATCTATTCTATTTCCTTTCAAGATTCAATAATCCATGTACCCCACTTATCGGTAGATCACCACATGATCCCCTTCCAGAATCTCTGTCTGCCCATTTGGGATGATATTTTCATTATCCCGGCGCACCAATACGATCAGCGTTCCGTGAGGAAGCATCAGCTCCGCAATGGTTTTATTGCACCAGCGATGCTTTGGGGTAATCTCCTGCTCCTCAAGATGTTCCTGACCGCCGGACTCATAGGCCGGAACACTGAGAACAATGGTATCGCCTGCCAGTATCCTTGTATCACCACCGGGAATCAATGTTTCTCCATGACGTTTGATCATCACAGCCAATGAACCTGTAGGCATGCTGACATCTTTCACCAGACGATTCTCCCAGTTATGTCCCTCCGGGATTTCCATCTGCATCATGGTAATTTCTGATGCTTCCTTATAATCATTAAAAGTCATACGGACATCGCAGCTGTCATCCACCATCTTCAGCTTCTCTGCTACAAATGGCAGCAAAGTTCCCTGTATGGCAACGGATAAAAGAGCCACCATAAATACTGTATGAAACAATGTATCTGATGATGACGAACTTGCTGCGATCACCATAATGGCAAACACGATGGAAGCCGCACCTCGAAGCCCCGCCCAGGAGATCATCAGGCACTGCCTGCTACTGCATTTAAAAGGCTTCATAATCAGAAATACCGTAACCGGACGGATGATCACCGTCAGTACGATGGCAATCGCCAGGGATACAAAGAAAATCTGCGGCAGCTTGTGCGGGAAGGACAAAAGCCCCAGCAAGAAGAACAGAACAATCTGAGCCAGACCGGTCATTCCGTCAAAAAACGGGATCAGCGTTTCTTTGCCTCTGATATTGCTGTTTCCCAGCAATATACCCATAAGATAAACCGTCAGAAATGCATTGCCGCCGATGGCCTCAGATAAACCGAAGGCAATCATCACCAGGGCGATCACAAGGATCATATCCATGCCGGCTGCCTGCATCGTTCCCTTTTTCAGTAAAAGAATGCCAAGGGAAGCAGCCGCTGCGCCGATAGCCAAACCGAACACCACCTGGGCAAAAATCATATAGGGCAGGGAGCTGAGACTTCCGCCTGTTTTCATCATGATACCGATCATTGTCAAAAGATAAGCCACCGGGTCGTTACTGCCGCTCTCCATCTCAAGAATAGACGCCGTACCATCCTTTAAATTCAGTTTTTTTGTTCGCAATACTGAGAAGACGCTGGCTGCATCCGTTGATGATAACACAGCCCCCATCAGGAAGGCATCGACGAAATCAAACTTCAAAACCACCAAGCAGAATACCGCTGTCAGGCCGGCTGTCACAACAACACCAATAGTAGAAAGACAGATGGCTTTGACGGCCACTGGTCTTGCTGCGCTCCATTTCATATTGAAACCGCCGTAAAACATGATAAAACAGAGGGCGATAAGGCAGATATTCTGTGCCAATCCATAATCATCAAAGGCAATCCGAAGAATACCGTCACTGCCAAACAGCATCCCCACACCCATAAACAGAATCAACGCCGGCATGCCAACTTTTCCTGACAGTTTCTCGGCCATCAAACATAAAAATAAAACAATTGCAACTAAAATCAGGTTTTGAGCCATAGGCAGTTCCTCCTTCACAGACTTTCAAGGCCTGATGACCAACAACATCTTCAGGCCTGAATCATCAGCTACAAAATTATTCTACCATATTATGGATACCTTTGCCAGTTAGCAGAAGATTCCTTTTCGGATAATCCCTCAAAACGTGATCCGCACATTTTCCAAATTTGCTGCCCATGATCTTTTTACAACGCAAAAAAGCGACTATCCGGCCCCGATATCGCCATTGATAGTCGCTGAATTCATTTGTTCCCACAGAAATATAGATTATCCGTTTTCCATTTATTCTTCAGCATTCTGCATATTTTCGGCAAAAATGCCATATCCTTTAGTAGGCTCATTGACAAAGACATGGGTGACAGCCCCTACCAGCTTTCCATTCTGAATCACAGGGCTGCCGCTCATCCCCTGCAGAATACCGTTTGTTTTTTCCAGCAGCTGTTCATCTGTAATCTGCAGGACAAAATTTTTGTGATCTTTGTTGTTTTTGTCAATCTTCCGAATTTCGGCCGCATAACGATTTGTCTCACCGTTCATTGTGCAGACAATTTGTACCGGACCTTCTGTCACTTCCTCCGGATCGGCCACAGGTACGGCTTTCTCCGGATCATAAGCCAGATAATCCCGATCCACCGTGCCGAAAATACCGCAGCTGCTGTTATCGTTTATCGTTCCAATGCGATTCTTTTTCTGATAGTCGATAGTGCCGACAATTTCTCCAGGTGTTCCCTGGGAACCCTTGACAATCGACAAAATATTAGACTGATAGACCATGCCATGACTGATATCCATGAGAATTCCGGTATCCACATCCGTAATGCCATGTCCCAATGCTGCAAAATTCTGATCCGCATCAATATATGTGATCGTACCAATTCCCTGCGTGTCATCCCGAAGCCATACGCCAATCTTATACCTATCTTCCGCTGTTTCCACCGGTTTCATGGTCAGCATGATCTTTTTTCCATCCCGAAGTACCTCAAAACTGAGCATTTTCCCTTTACAGGATTGGATCAGACTCATCGCCTGACTGGTATTTCGAAGGGTCGTGCCGTTTATACTTAATATATAATCCCCCTCCCGAAACACCGTCTTTGCCGGCTCCAGCACATCATCCTCCAGGTTTGTCACCTTTCCCGTTCCCAGAACCATCACACCCTTCGTGTGAATATAAAGCCCCACCGGCATTCCCACCGGCATCACATACTGCAGCCTGGCTACATCCGCCGACACCTTCGTCAGTCTCTGATCCACTTCATTTTTTCTCGTCTGATAACAATTCATCACAAACCCAAACAAAACAACCAGATTAATCACCAATGCTGCCGTCAGCCATACACGATACTTTCTCATTCGTTCCACACCATCACACACCTTTCTATAAAAACTATGAGAAACACGCTCCGCGAGTTTCTCAAGTTATCGCGACCTCTACACTCCGTTTCGGTCGTTGCTAAACAAGCGCCACTGGCGCTTAGCAACGCCAAGGTCTCGTGCAATCACGGACTTTGGCTCGTTGCTCGCGTAAATAAAAACAGGGACATAATCTCTCGACCGTTCCCTGTTAGTATGTGATGAACAATTTCAATTTAATCTATTTTTTCGACTGCGCCAGATTTTTCATTTCCCGGGCATTCTGCATAACAGCATCCGTAATTTCCACACCGCCCAGCAAACGTGCAATTTCACCAACAGAAGCATCATCAGATAAATGATAAATCTCTGTGATGGTACGCTGCTCCATGGCAGATTTTTCAATAACATAATGATCATCCGCCATAGCCGCAATCTGCGGCAGATGGGTAATGCAGATCACCTGGTGCTTTCTGGCAATTACGGCCATCTTCTCAGAAACCTTCTGTGCCGTACGTCCGCTGATGCCGGTATCAATCTCATCGAAAATCAATGTCTCAATGGCATCCGCATCGGCCAGAACAGATTTGACCGCCAGCATAATTCGCGATAATTCACCGCCGCTGGCTACTTTACCCAGAGGTTTCACTGTTTCTCCCGGATTCGTGGAAATCATAAATTCTATGCTGTCCTGACCATTCTCTGTATAATGGCCCAGGGGTTCACAATGAATCTCAAACCGGACATCCAGAAAATTCAGATCAATCAGTGCTGCTTTAATTCTTTCCTGGAGTACAGCTGCATTGGCTCTTCGAATAGTCGTCAGCTTGTCAGACAAATCTTTAAGCTCTTTCTCTGCCTGATCCAGCTTCATCCGAAGACCGGACAGATAGTTCTCGTAATCATCCAGCTTCTCCAGTTCTTCCTGACACTCTGCCTGGTGAGCAAGAATCTCAGCAATGCTGCTGCCGTATTTTGTCTTCAGACGCTGGATCAGATTCAACCGGTCCTCTGTCTCATGATAAACAGATTCATCAAAAGTGAGACCGGATTCATAATCTGCCAGTTCCCTGTTAAAGTCGTTCAAAAGGCCGTCGATATCTGTCAGCATGCTGATCAGACCGCCAATGGCCTCATCGTATTTCTCAACGGAAGACAGTTCTCTCAGTGCTCTTCCCACCAGGTCTCCCGCTGAGGAAGCGCCTTCATAACCGGTCATGCCGTGGGCCGCCGCCACACTCTCCATCATCTGCCGAGCATGGCTCATCTTGCGAAAAGCCTTATCCAGCTGCTCTTCTTCACCATCCTGCAGATTCGCATTTTCTATTTCTTCTATCTGATACTGCAAAAAAGAAATCTCACTGAGACGTTTTCCCTCATCAGTAATCGCCCCATCCATCTCTTTCTTCAATATCATATATTCCCTGTAACTGTCTTTTAATGCATCTTTGACGGATGCCATTTCTTCCCTGGAAAATTGATCCAAAATAGCCAGGTGCTTATCCTTATGTAAAAGAGACTGATGTTCATGCTGCCCGTGAATATCAATCAAAAGTGCCGCCGCCTGCCTGAGAACAGGCAGTGATACCAGTTCTCCATTAATTCTTGCCACACTCCGGCTGCCGGTAATCCTCCTGGAGATGACCACCTCATCCCCATCCACCGGTATTTCCATTTTCTCGAGCTCTGCAAGGATCTGCGGACTGTTCACTTTAAAATTCAATTCTACAAGGGCATATTCCGCGTCTTTCCTGATCACATCCCTGGAGACCTTACCGCCGAGGGCTGTACTGATGGAACCGATAATGATCGACTTACCGGCGCCTGTCTCACCTGTAAGAATATTCAGATGACCTCCGAAATCAACATCCGCCTCATCAATGAGCGCCATGTTTTTTACATGTATATTCTGAAGCATTTCCTACCTCTGCCTTTTATTGATTGACTACTTTATTGATTCTATTTAACAACATCTCAACATCCGCACCGGAATGAAGGGCACACATCACGGTATCATCACCGGCAATACATCCCGCAAAGCCCGGAAGCTCCATAGCATCCAGTGCCGTTGCTACAGCCATGGCCATACCGGTAGCTGTTTTTACAACCACCAGGTTGGAAGCCTCCATACTGGAAATATAGCCTTCTTTCAGGACTTTGCTCAGTTTGTCGTTCAATCCACGCTCTTTGACAGACATAATCGCATATTTCTGCTTGCCGTCATGGCTGTTGACCTTTGATAAACGCAATTCACGGATATCTCTTGAAATTGTAGCCTGAGTCACGCGAAAACCGGCCTGATTCAGCAAAGAGGCCAGTTCTTCCTGTGTTTCAATCTCATATTTATTCACCAGCTCAATAATCTTCTCATGTCTTTTTAATTTCATTATAATACCCACCCTTTATGCCGTGCCGATTTTGTTCTGAAGAACCTGATAAAAGCTTCTTCCCTTTAATCTGATCAGCTGCGTTGTCTCCTGTGCCTTATATATCTCAATACGGTCACCTGTTTCCAGCTCCTGTGCACTTCTGCCGTCAAAGGTTACCATTGCTTCTTCTTTCTGTGTCTTTCTTCTTCTGCCGATCTCAATCATGATCCTGTCCTCACCGGACACGACAAGACTTCTTGCCTGTAATGAATGCGGACAGATCGGTGTGATCACTATCACATCCGTCTGCGGAAAAATAATCGGACCGCCTGCGGAAAGGCTGTAGCCCGTAGATCCGGTCGGCGTGGAAACGATGATGCCGTCTGCATTATAGATGCTCAAAAGCTCACCATTAACATAAATCTTCAATTCCACCAGTCTTGAAAATCCGGCCCGGGCAATGATCACATCATTGAGGGCAATATTCATCTGTATCTTCTCAGAGCCATGATAAGCAACACCTTCAAGCATCATGCGCTCATCAATGGAACAACTGTCATCCAGCACACTGTCCAGACATTTCGGCAGTTCACTCTTCTCAGCCGAAGTCAGGAATCCCAGTGTTCCGAGATTAATGCCAAGCAGCGGAATATGCCGCTGAAGCAGCTCTCTGGCTGCCTGAAGCAGCGTTCCGTCTCCGCCCAGAACAAGCACACACTCAATATCCTCCGGCATGTCACTGAAATCATAGCGCTGATCACCATCTTTATCAGGCTCACTGATATATCTCGGTATCCAGTAGCTGCCTCCATTTTCCGTAATATAAGTCTTGATCATCCGTGTATAGACAAGTCTCTTGTCTTTGGAATAGTTGGTCAGCAAAGCAAATTTCTTCATTTGAATCCTCCGTCACTTATGGGATTGGGATTTATCCCTTTGCTAACTCCTCATGGGCACGATCAACCACTTCTGCAGGATCCACCGTCCACGCTCCCAAAGGATAATCCTCCGGACGCTTTCTGATATAAACCAGGTATTCAATGTTGCCCTCCGGCCCCTTGATCGGTGAATAGTCCAAATTCAATATTTCAAAATGAATGGATGTCACAAACTGAAGGATCATCTCAATCACTTCCAGATGAACCGCCTTGTCTCTGACTACACCCTTTTTGCCGACTTTTTCTCTTCCGGCCTCAAACTGAGGCTTGATCAGACATACCATTCTGGCATCATCCTGAAGCAGTTCCCTTGCCGGTCCCAGCACCTTCTTCAGTGAAATAAAGGAAACATCCACTGATGCAAAGTCTATCTTCTCCGGTATCTGTTCAGATGTCACATAACGAATATTCGTTTTCTCCATACAGATAACCCTCGGATCCTGACGAAGCTTCCATGCCAGCTGTCCCCGACCCACATCAATAGAATATACATGATCTGCACCATTTTGCAGCATGCAGTCCGTAAATCCTCCGGTGGAAGCACCGATATCCATACAAACCTTGCCTTTGACATCTACTCCGAAAACCTCAATGGCTTTCTCAAGCTTCAAACCGCCTCTGCTGACATAAGGCAATGTATGGCCCTTAATCTCTATCTGTGCCTTCTCCTCATCAAACGTTGTTCCGGCTTTGTCTTCCCTGTTGCCATTGACAAATACATTGCCGGACATAATAATGGCCTTGGCCTTTTCTCTGGATTCAGCCAGATTCCGCTTTACCAGAAGTACATCCAGTCTCTCTTTCATGTTGGTCTATCCATTCCTCTCCAATTTCGACTCTGTATCATTCAAAATGTGCTTAATCTATTAATCATCTGCATCAGACATTGCACTGCAGATGCGTTCAACAATTGAATCTGCATCCATATGCAGTGTTTTCTTCAACTGGTCCACTCCGCCGTGTTCCACATAGACATCCGGAACACCCACATGGATCAGTCTGACATCTTCATGCTTTGCCAACAGATAATCACCGCAGGCTTCACCAAAACCACCCTTTAAGACATTCTCTTCCATGGTGACGATCCACTGGTGATCTCTGCTCAGTCTGTCCAGACATTCTGTGTCCAGCGGACAGACAAAACGGGCATTCACAACCGTTGCGTTAATTCCCTTATCCAGCAGTTTCTCACGAACCTGCACAGCAGTCTGAACCATACTGCCCACTGCCACAAGGGCAATCTTCTCACCCTCAAACATCAGCTCGCTCTTGCCGTATTCAATCGGCGGCCGCATATTCTTAAAGCCTTCATATGCACTGCCCCTCGGATATCGAATGGCGATCGGCCCATGATACTGATAGGCAAAATAAAGCATATCATACAATTCGTATTTATTCTTCGGTGCACAGACGGTCATATTCGGTATCATCGACAAATAAGACAGGTCAAATATGCCCTGATGCGTCTCACCATCAGCACCAACCAGTCCGGCTCTATCCACGCAGAATACAACCGGCAGGTTCTGAATACACACATCGTGGATAATCTGGTCATACGCCCGCTGCAGGAAAGATGAATACACTGCCACAAAAGGATGCATGCCCCCGGCCGCCAGTCCTGCTGCAAAAGTGACTGCATGCTGTTCTGCAATGCCCACATCAAAAAATCTGCCTGGAAAATGCTTTTTAAATGCAGTCAGCCCGGTGCCGTCCGGCATCGCCGCACAGATCGTTACCACATCCGGATGAGCCTTGCCCAGTCTGCATATGGTTTTTGAAAAAACAGATGTATAGGTCAGACTTTTACTTGCAAGGGATTCACCTGTTGCAATATCAAAACTGCCCACGCCGTGAAAGGCTGAAGGATTCTGCTCAGCCGGCACATAGCCCCGGCCTTTCTGTGTCACCACATGCATGACCACCGGCTCATTCAGCCGTTTCAGCGCATTCAGTACACGCACCATCTCTTTAATATCATGCCCGTCAATCGGTCCGATATACTTAATACCGAAATCTTCAAAAAAACCGCCCTTCACAAAAAGCTGTCTGATGGAATCTTTGGATTTCTTCACACTTCTGGCAACAGAATCACCCACATGCGGGATCTGTTTCAGTTTCTTTTCCACATCCATCTTGAAGTCCATATAAGATTCTCTTGTCCGGAGGGCTGTCAGATGCTTCGACAATCCGCCGACATTCTCTGAAATCGACATCTTATTATCATTTAAAACAATGATCATATTGCTCTTCAGATGGGATACGTTATTCAGTGCCTCGTAGGCCATACCGCCGGTCAGGGAACCGTCACCGATAACAGCCACAACGGTCCTGTCCTCACCTTTCAGATCCCTGGCTCTTGCATAACCCAGTGCTGCTGAGATAGATGTGGAACTGTGTCCTGTATCAAAAGCGTCGCAAGGGCTCTCTTTATGCTTCGGAAAACCGCTCATGCCGCCGAAAGTACGCAGTCCGCTGAAGTCCTCTTTACGTCCTGTCAGCAGCTTATGGGTATAAGCCTGATGTCCCACATCCCAGATCAGCTTGTCATTCGGGAAATCCATACACAAATGCAGTGCCATGGTCAATTCTACAACGCCGAGATTGGATGCCAGATGGCCGCCATGTTCACTGACAGACTCTATAATAAACGACCGTATCTCTGAGGCCAGTGCATCATAAGCTTCCGGTTCTATTTTCTTTATATCATTGGCTTCATTGATTCTGTCCAAATACCCAGACATTCTTCACACCTCTATTATCTTCCGTTATTTGTTTCTATGGATCAGATATTCAACAAAATCATATAAAAATGACTTCTCAGGCTCTGTCACTCCTGTCATTTGCGCCAGAATGGCCATTGCCTCCTCTGAATATTCCGCCACATCCTTTTTTGCCTGTTCCAGTCCGTAGACTGTCACCCATGTTGTCTTCTCGTTCTTCTCATCGCTGTGCACCGGTTTGCCAAGCAATACTTCATTGCCGATCACATCCAGCACATCATCCTGGATCTGGAAGGCCATTCCGATATCGCCGGCTGCTTTCTCCACCGCAGCAATCTGTTCATCCGATGCCCCGGCAAGCTGCGCACCGATCATCATCGCTGCTTCAATTAAGGCACCGGTCTTTAATTCGAAAATAAAGCGCAGTGTCTTCTCCGGTATCGGCTTCCCGGTCAGTTCAACATCCACTACCTGTCCGCCGATCATACCGTTGATCCCCGGCTTTGAACTGAGAATTCTAAAAGCTTTCATGACCCTTAGAAGTTCTTCATCATCTCTGGCATAATCCATCGCCTTAGACGCTGTCTCGAAGGCATAATTCAGCAGTGCATCACCTGCCAGGATCGCCATCGCTTCCCCGTAAACCTTATGGGAAGTCAGACGTCCTCTTCTGTAGTCATCATTGTCCAGTGCCGGCAGATCATCATGGATCAGCGAATACGTGTGGATCATCTCAATAGCTGCCATAAAAGGCTCTGCCAATGCCATATCCGTACCGCCGAAAAATCTGTAGGTCTCAGCGATCAGTAATGGACGAATCCGCTTGCCGCCAGCCATCAGGCTGTATCGCATCGCTGAAAAAATCGTCTTCTGAAGCCCCGCTTCTTCCGGAAGCATCCGCTCAAGTAACTTCTCTATATCTGCTGTTTTCTCTTTTAATTCCTGTTCCAATTGCATCTCACAGCCTCCGGACTATTCGTCCTCTTCATCTTCATTTCCATGAATTTCTATAATCTTCTTCTCAACCTTGTCAATCGCACCATTGCAGTATTGCAGGAGCTTCACACCTTCCTGATACAGCTTAAAAGCTTCTTCAAGAGGCAGATCTCTATCTTCCATCTTCGCAGCAAGCGCATCCAGCTCTTCAAATGCTGTCTCCAGTGATTTTGCTTTCGCCATCGTGTATCCTCCTCTTTCAGCTCGTCCGCTTCTTAACCGCTGTTACTTTGCTCTCTATTCTTCCATCCCTGACATCCAAAAGCAGCAGCTGCCCTTTTGTCACCTGTCCGGCTGATGTAATGCCATGTCCTTCTTCATCCGACACATAAGCATAGCCTCGCTCTAACTGTCTGAGAGGCGAAACACCTTCCAGCTTCTGCGTCCGGATTGCCAGTTCTGACTTGGCTGCATCCAGCTTTCGGTTCATGCCAATACGCAGTCTTTCTTCTATCTCCATCAGACGCTGTCGCCTATCGTTCAAACGGGACTGTGGGTTCAAATGTCTGAAAATACGCTGATAGTTCTCCACGCGCTGTCTGTTTCGCAGCACTGCCTGTTCCATGGCATGACTGAGACTCTCCTCATACCCCTGGATCTGACCAAGAATCACCCGCATATCCGGCACAGCCAGTTCGGCAGCCGCTGATGGCGTCGGTGCACGCAGATCAGACACAAAATCAATGATCGTCGTATCGGTCTCATGCCCCACTGCAGAAATCACCGGAACCGAGCATTCATAAACCGCTCTGGCCACAATTTCTTCATTAAAGGCCCATAAATCCTCAATGGATCCGCCGCCGCGCCCGACGATCATCACATCCACGCCGGCTGCTTCCAGCGCATGGATTCCCCGGACAACAGACTGAGCCGCTCCATCTCCCTGTACAGCAGCCGGACAGAACACGATCTGAAGCCACGGATTTCTTCTCAGGGAAACATTAATAATATCCTGTACAGCCGCACCGGTTCTCGCCGTCACAACGCCCAACCTCTTCGGATACTTCGGGATTTTCTGCTTATGTTCCTCATCAAACAGGCCTTCGGCAAGAAGCTTTTTCTTCAATGCTTCATATGCTTCATAAAGCCTGCCTGCGCCTTCCTGTATGATCTCACGGGCATACAGCTGATATTTGCCGTCCCGCTCATACACACTGACACTGCCGTAAACAATCACGGCCATACCTTCCGACATACGGAAATTCAGTCCCTTTCTGTTCCCGGCAAACATCACACAGGCAATCGCTCCTCCACGATCCTTCAATGTAAAATAAATATGCCCTGATGAATGGTACTTGCAATTGGAAACTTCTCCCCGGACATAAATATGATTCAGGGCAAAATCATCCATGAACAGACTTTTGATATACTGATTCACACTTGATACGGAATAGACCTGCTTTCTGTTCATAGCCTTAAATCATCTTCGCAAGCACACCGTTGATAAATGCCGGTGAATTCTCTGATCCGTAGCGTTTTGCCAGTTCTACAGCTTCATTAATAGCTACGCTGACCGGAATATCGTCATCGTACTTCATCTCATAGACAGCCAGTCGGATGATCGTCAGATCCACCTTGCCCATACGCTCTGTCTGCCATCCGACGGAATGTTCATTGACCATGTTATCCAGTTCCGGAATCATTGCCATGATCTTCTCTGTCTTCTGGACAATATAGTCCACTTCTTTCTGTTCAGGATCCGCCAGATATTCAATATAAAACGCTTCCTGCTCTTTCATCTCTTCTTCAGGAAAAAAATCCCTTCGAAATAATAATCTGAAAATATGTTCTCTTAATTCGCGTCTTCCCATTCTTTCCTCCACTGTATTCTATCATTAATTAAAAACAAACTTAAGGACAAATCATACCGGCTCTTGCAAAGCCGGCAGATCTGCCCTCTGCTATTCGTTGTCTATCTTCACATCAGCGACCCGGATGTTCACATCTACAACTTTCAGTCCGGTCATGGTCTCAATTGAGTTCTTCACACGTTCCTGAACAGCTGCTGTTACTTCAGGAATACTGCAGCCATATTCAAGAATGATGGATAAATCTACCCGGATACCGCTGTCTTCAAAAGCAATACGTACACCTTTGGACAAAACCTTCATTCCAAGCTTGCTGACCAGTTCCTTCTGAATATCTCCAGCCATGGCAGCGACACCATCCACTTCGGTTGCTGCTATTCCTGCAATGATCGCCACCACTTCATTGGCGATCTGAACCTCTCCTAAAGGACCATTTTCATATATTGTATAATTCGTATTATTCTCACGTTCATTTGCCATTGTGTCTATACCTCCATATTCATCTGGTTATGTCTATTATACCAAAGTATCCGCCTCTTGAAAAGTATATCTTTTCATATAAAAATGAATACTTATTCCATGGTTGTTATCACAATATCCGACACATTTCTCTCTGTCTTGCGTGTCACGATATCTTCAATCTGCGCTTTCTGTTCATCCGTAATCTCAGCCGCACCCACTATAACATCCACAGAATCATCATTGATGCTGACCACGCTGTCTTTAAAGCCTTTGGCCTCAAGAAGAAGTTCCGCATCCAGCTCTTTTTCTGCTCTGTCGGTCATTCTGTTCATGCTGGCGATCGCATCGGCTTTCATGTCTTCCGATATGTCTGTATTATTGATGATCTCCAGTAAAGAGGCCTCATTTTTTGAACGCACCTGCTCTCTGTTTAATTTAGCAGAAGCACTGAATGCGCCTGCTGAGGCAGAACTGGTAAGTACTGCTTCACCGACCTTTTCCCCTTCCGGTGTCTCTGTATCCGCTGTACTCTCTGCCTCGGCTGATACAGAAGCCAGATCTTCATCCGGAAAAGATGTAATATCTGCCTCCGCACCGGCTGCTGCCTCCTCAGCCTGTATATTTTCCTCCCGGATCTTCTCTGCTGTTTCGGCCGCTGCTTCCTGTTTCACCGGTTTTGTCTGGTCTGCTGTAAAATTCAGATAGCCGGCAATGACGATCATAATTGCCAGAGATGTAATAATGATCTGATTTTTCCTGAAAAGCCGTTTCAAAATACCCTCCTACCTGCTGCTCATTTTTACTACTTTTATTTTATGTACCGGTACATCAAATAATACCTGCACGGCATAAGTAATTTCATTGACCACTGTCTCGTCACCGCCCCCCTGTGCTGCCACCAGCACACCTTCTATTTCCGGTTCTATCTGTTTGACCACATACGGGCTCCCGCCGTTTGAACTGCTGTACACCGTGGATTCAGAGCGGCTTATATTATTATTCGTTGTTGTCTGACCACTCTGTTCCCCCTGCCCGGTTTTATTCTCCGAATAAGTCCTGTCTTTTTCCACCACCTGTTCGCCGTTGTTTTTTAAGGTGATCATCACCTTCACTTCTCCGGCACCTTCCACACTCTCAAGCATGGATTTCAACCTGCTTTCCATAACAGCCGCATAGTGATCTGTATAATTATACGATGTCTCCTGCTTTTTCTCCACTGATGCCTCTGTCTGACCGGATGTTTTCCCTGACTTTCCCCCAACCGGCCATACAGCCACCAGAATCAGCAGCCCCACAAGTGCCAGAAGCATAAACCGGTCTTTTGGCCCTTTGCCGCCATTTTCACCGCTTTTAAACCGCTGCCAGAATGCTTTGAAATCTGCCATTCTCATCGGCCTCCCTACCCCGAATAACCAAAGTGGATCTGACTTTCTGCCATTCCAAGCTGCTGACTCAGCAATTGTCTGAACTGCTTTTTACTCCCGTTATCTGCCTCCATTCCGTCTTCTGACAGCACATGCATAGACACTTCTGTCAGGCATCCGTATGAATCACTGGACACATCTTCATTGACAGAAAGCCGGATCTCCTCTGCCCTTAATCCGCTCATGTCTGCCAGATTCCTGATCTGTTCTGTCATGGCAGCTTTATATTGCTTCATATAATAGGCCTGATATCGTTTTCCATCCTCCCCCTTCATCTGATAGACCTGACTGCCCGTCCTCAGATTCTCAAGCAGACAACTTACCTCACTCCCAATATTGCCCTGAAGCACCTGCCGCAGCGGCGATGTGATCATCAGAATCAGGATAAGGCCGGTACACATATGAAAATATCGCTTGTATTGTGCCGGCAGCAGATGTTCCATATAGCTGCACAAAATCATAAACACAGCCAGTTTTTTTACCCAGACCAGAAGCTGTTCCATATCGGCTCCTTCCCTTATACCGCAACAACCGCAGCCGCGTTGCAGACCACCGCCAGGGAGAGAATAAACATAAGCACACAGCTGACAAGCACATGCAGCAGCATTCCGACCCCCTGTGTCATGGCATCCATTCCTTCAAGAAGGCGTTTTTCCGTAACCGGCTGGATCACTGCCTGTACAATTTTGTATGATAAAAGGACCATACAGACCCGAACCACCGGAACCGCACAGATCAGCAAAATAATCAGCAGGCTTCCCATCCCCAGTACATTTCGGATAAGCACACCGGAGCCAATGACCGCCCCCACAGCTGTATTCATAGCCGTTCCGACCCCCGGCACAGCGGATATAAGCTTATAGGCCACAGTTTCCTTTGCCCGATCGATGGCCGGCAGCAGCATGGTCTGCAAAATGTTGATGCCAAGGATAACACCCACAACGGTGCGGATACTCCAACGGATCAGCAGTGCCAGCAATTCACTGAGTTTTGAAAGATAATCTTCTTTTGAAATATGGTTGACCAGGGCCGTCAGTACATACACCTGTATCATTTTCATAATCAAAGAACTCATCAGCCAGTCCGCAGCAGCAATAGCAATCATCATCAATTCATAATACGCACCGGACAGCAGACTGCCCGTTGTAAATGTCAGAGCCATACAAAACGTCGGCAGCAGCACTTTCATAAATTCTGTCAGTGAATGCAATACATCACGGACAATGGCAGATGTCATCATAAAAGACGTCATCATCAGTGTCATTAACAGTGTATAAGTCAGATAGAAACCGGTTTCCGCCACCTGTTCTTTTGAAAATGCCATGGCAAAATTCGTAAATATCGCACCGATCACTGCAAAACAGGCGATTTTGAATAACAGCTGCTGATTCTCATAAATGCCACCGGCCACCTGTTCCCGGATCATCTGAAACAAAAGCTGTCCGGCCTCAGAAAGGCTTCCTGTCATCAGCTGTTTTAAAATCGCTTTGAAAGATACAGAAGACCTGACGGTCATTGCCTCCGAAACCGCAGCCTCTATTTCAGACAGATCTCCCAGCATGTCCAACGGATCATCCTTATCGTCCGTGTTTTCACCCTCCGGCTGTTCAGAAACACCCTCTCCCCCTCCTGGAGCATCCGATCTGATGTCTTTAACAGCTTCATAACTGATTGATGCCTGTACTTCTTTTGCAGGCTTTATGCAAACACCAGTGACTGTCATTCCAATAAGGACACACACAAAACCGATACCATTCAGCATTTTCTTTCTCAGGATATATTTCCACATTTTAATTTTTGGCCATCTCTCCATTTAGGCTCCGATAAACTCCGTAATGGCGCTCATCAATGTCTGCAGTACCGGAAGGCTCATAACAACGATCGTCAATTTGCCCAGAAGCTCAATCTGTGCCGCAATCGCCTGATAGCCGGCATCTTTGCATATACATGATGCAAAGTCACAGATATAGGCAATGCCTGTGATCCGCAGAAGAATTCTTATATAGACCGGGCTGACTGCCAGATATTCTCCCAGAGTCTGAATACTTCCGGTAATTTTCTGAAGACAGATCAGTGCAAAACCAAAAATAAAAATACCGGCACTTATACTGATCATCGAACTGTATTCCGGCCGGACAGATTTCATATATAAAGCCAGCATGGCGGCCGCGATCCCCATGACAGCTGCTTTGATCACTTCCATTTAGCCGCCTTTCATAACGCAAAAAGCTGCTGAATTGTTTGAAACAATTCATAAATATACGGAATAATCCACATCAATACAAGAATCAGTCCGGCAAGACTCGTCAGAAAAGCCTGGTCATCCCTGCCGGAATGCTTCAATATCTGATTCAATACGGAAATAAGGATGCCGACGGCTGCTATTTTAAAAATTACATTGACTGTCATACCGGACCTCCCGGAAAAATCATATTAACAGGATTATAATAAAAAAACCGGACAAAAGTCCAAGTGCAACACTGAGTTTCTGTTTTTCCTTCATATTTTTCCGAATCATATTTTGATTGTCTTCAATCTGTGCCATACAGGCTTCCAGGGATGACAGCTGCATCTGTCGGTCCAGATACCCAAGCTGACTGCCGGACTCCAGAAAAATCTGTTTATCCTCCTTTGTCAGATAGGTGTTATTCAGACATTTTTCAATTTCCGCCTGCCATAAAGTTTTCAATGATTGCCCATCCATTCGGCGCATTTGCTCTGATAGGCCATGATAAAAATCTGAGAAGGGCTTTTCCTGACGAAGGGCTATCTGATCGATGGCTTCCGGAAGTTCTGCCCCTGTATACCTGATTTCACCATGCAGCATTCTAAGTGACCGCTGCATCTGTCCCAGCTGTACATAGCGCCTCTTCCAGGAGACACCCATAGCCAGTCCTGCTCCGCCGCATCCTGTCATGACACAGATCGCCCCGATGATTTTGATAAAGAAAATCCATGTCTGCATTAAGAATAGCCTCCACTTTGCCGACTGTATTCTTTCGGCTGAGTATAACATACCGTTCAAATATTTTTTCCTCAGCCATCTGCCGAAGGGCCGGCCGCATCTGCATTTTTTCCATCGAAGCGCCATGTGCCGTTGCCAGCAGACAACAACCGCAATTCATGACAGCGTCTATCGCCTCCTTATCTGTCCTGCTGCCGATCTCATCCACCGCCAGAATCTCCGGTGTCATGGACCTCAGCATCATTTGCATACCCATATGTTTGGCGCAGCCATCCAGCACATCCGTCCGAATACCCATATCATTCTGCGGAATACCGCGATAGCAGGCAGCGATCTCTGAACGTTCATCCACCACTCCCACTCTTCGTCCCGCTTCCTGTCCACAGCCATTGGAAAACTGTCGGATCACATCCCGAAGCATCGTTGTCTTTCCGCACCCCGGCGGCGACAGGATTAATGTACTGCAGGGTCTGCCCTCTTCATACAGCCAGGGCATTAATTCATCGGCACAGCCCCTGACCTCATGGGCCAGACGGACATTCAAAAATGTAATAGGACGTATACTCCTGATACCATTTCCATCCGACAGAACTTTTCCTGCTATGCCCACCCGATGTCCGCCCTGAATGGTCAGAAATCCCTGTCGTATTTCCTCCTCATAAGCATAGATGGAATAATGACTGAGATACGTCATTGTCTCTTGAATTTCCTGTGCCGAAACATGATAAGCTGCCGATGATTCTGTCACAATATTACCTTCCGGGCCTGCCAGATATTCTTTGCTATCATATAAAATCATCAAAGGCCTGCCCGCCCGCAGCCGGATTTCCTGAAGTCTGCCTATATGCACCGGCAATGCCGTCAATATTTTCCTGATACGAGCGGAAAAAATCTTCATCAGCTGCTCTTTTCTATCCATTGGCATCACCTCTGGTAAGAAATATATTCAGCTGATGAAGATTTTATGATTGGTTGTCTCTGTTACCTATGATAGGATACCATTAACGATCCCATTTGTCACAGAGATTATTGATCTCATTGGTAAATCGGGTCAGATCCTTGTTGGTTCCGCCTTCATTGTGGCGGATCACAAGCATCAGGCGGCGTCCTGCATTAAGCAGACGTTCAAAGACTGTCGCTGCCTTGCGCTGCATCGCCTTCTTCGGCGTAACTCGTACCGGTTCCGGAGCCTGCAGACATTCATTCGTCAACAGGTCATATTCCGCACCGGTATATGGTGCTACTGCATCAATCCCTAATTCGTCTTTGATCCTGGCTGCAAATACATCTGTCACTGTATCCTCACCATGAACAACGAAAACTCTCTTCGGCTTCTTCTCAAAGGCCCCGATCCATTTCATCAGGCCTTCGCAGTCTGCATGACCGCTGACGCCTGCCAGGGAAGTGATCTCTGCCTGTACTTCAATGGTCTCGCCAAAAAGCTTCACTTCCGTCGCGCCTTCCACAAGATTACGTCCCAGTGTGCCTACGGACTGATAGCCGACAAAGAGGATCGTACATTCCGGACGCCACAGATTATGTTTCAGATGATGACGGATACGGCCGGCATCACACATACCGGAAGCAGATATGATCACCTTCGGTGTCGTGGATACATTGATTGCAATGGAATCATCACTTGTAACGGCCGTCTTCAGACCCGGAAAACTGATCGGATTGATACCCTGTTTGATCAGTGCCATCGCATCATCATCATAATATCCCGGTACATTCCTGTTGAAAACATTCGTTGCTTCCACTGCCAGTGGACTGTCCACATACACCTCAAAATTATCATGGTTCTTCACAAGGCCTTCCGCCTTAATCTGCCTGATAAAGTAAAGCATCTCCTGAGTTCGTCCAACAGCAAAGGAAGGAATGACTACATTGCCGCCCCGGTCAAATGTCCGTTGGATGATTGCTGTCAATTCCTTGATATAATCCGGACGCGGGCCATGGCTTCTGTCCCCATACGTGGATTCCATAATGACATAATCCGCATCCTTAATATAATGTGGATTCTTGATGATCGGCTGATTCGTATTGCCGATATCACCGGAAAATACAAGCTTCTTCGTCACACCCTGTTCTGTCACCCATACCTCGATGCTGGCTGACCCCAGCAAATGTCCCGCATCCACAAAACGGATTTCTATCCCTTCGCATACCTGTATCTTCTCCTCATACCGGCATGGTACAAAATACTGCAGAATCCCCACTGCATCTTCCGTGGTATAAATCGGTACAATCGGCGGTATGCCCGCACGCTTGCCCTTACGATTCTTCCACTCCGCTTCAAATTCCTGGATATGCGCACTGTCAAGCAACATGATCTGGCAGAGCTGCTGTGTTGCCTCTGTTGTATAAACACTACCTTTGAACCCCTGATTATACAATAAAGGCAGCATTCCCGAATGATCAATATGGGCATGTGTCAAAAAAACGTAATCCACATCAGAAGCAGGAACCGGAATTTCCTGATTCTCATAAAGATTCTTGCCTTGCTCCATACCACAGTCAATGAGAATCTTCTTGCCTGCCGCTTCGAGATAATGCTTGCTGCCTGTTACCTCATGTGCCGCTCCCGAAAAAAACAGCTTCATAAAAAAGCCCCCCTTCTTTGGTAATATTATACCAAAACCAGGGAGGCTATGCCACATTATTTGTAATATTTAATACACTTATTATAAGTTGTCTAAAAAGTGACGGTCAATTCGGCAATCATGCAGCAACATAACCTTTACTCATCCTCATTCAGTGCTTCCTCAGGCGCCATCGCATAAGTTTCGATGAGTTCCCATATCTCATCACGGCCCTGCTTTGTCACCGCAGAATACGGAACAATCGGTGTGCCTTCTGCTACATTCAGCCCTTCACGGATCAGCTTCAGTTGTTTCTGAACCTGGCTTCGCTTGATCTTGTCCAGCTTTGTGGCGATAATCGCCGGATAAAAGCCGTTTTCAATGATCCAACTGTACATATGCTTATCATTGGCTGACGGTTCATGACGGATATCCACTAACAGAAAGACCATGCGGAGCTGTCTGGATTTTCGGAGATAATTCTCGATCATCTTGCCCCATTTTGCCTTGACAGCCTGTGAAACATTGGCAAAACCATAACCCGGAAGATCGACAATATAAATCTCATCATTCACATTGTAATAGTTGATGGTCTGGGTCTTGCCCGGCTGCTGGGAAACTCTTGCATAGGCTTTTCTGTTCATCAGACCGTTGATCAGTGAGGATTTGCCTACATTGGACTTACCGGAAAAAGCAACCTCAGGATGCTGGTTTTCCGGCAGCGTACTTGTAATACCGCATACTGTTTCCAAATTTACATTCTTTATAACCATTCTTCTTCTCCTGCCAAAACCTTAACTGTTTGCTGCCTGTGCCTTCGGCATACTCTCCAGCGCCACCGGAAGAATATCTGCCATTGTGGATGCATAAACAAACTTCAGATCTTTCGTGATCTCTTTGTCCAGTTCTTTGATATCTCTTCGGTTTTTCTCCGGTACGATCACTGTGTGAATACCTGCCACCTTAGCCGCAATGGACTTCTCACGAAGACCGCCGATTGGAAGCACACGGCCTCTCAAGGTAATCTCACCTGTCATTGCCACATCTGCACGAACCGGAGTACCTGTAATGGCAGAAAGCATCGCTGTTGCCATGGTCACGCCTGCTGAAGGACCATCCTTTGGTACAGCCCCTTCAGGAATGTGGATATGAATGTCATTTTTCTCAAAAAATTCCCTGTCTATATTGAACTGGTCGCTGACAGAACGAATATAGCTGATGGCTGCCATGGCCGATTCCTTCATGACATCCCCCAGATGTCCGGTCAGTTCAAACTTGCCTTTGCCCGGCATTACATTGACCTCGATAGAAAGGGTATCACCGCCTACACTGGTCCATGCCAGTCCCCGGACGATGCCAATCTCATTCTTCGCATTGGCCATCTCATAATCATATTTCTTCGTGCCAAGGAAATGTTCCAAGTTCTTCTCTGTCACTTTGACATTCTTCTTGCCGTCCTGCAGGATCATGCGTGCTGTCTTTCGGCAGATATCGCCCAGACAGCGTTCCAGACCACGGACACCGGACTCACGGGTATAGTAGAGAATGATATCTTCAATGGCCTTATCGCTGATCGTCAGCTGTTTCGCCTTAATGCCGTTGGCTTTCATCTGCTTCTCGATCAGATGCTCTTTGGCAATATGAAGCTTCTCATTCTGTGTATACGTATTGATCTCGATGATCTCCATACGGTCTAACAGCGGACGCGGAATGGTGGACAAACTATTGGCTGTTGCGATAAACAGCACATCAGAAAGATCCAGTGGAAGTTCCAGATAATTGTCTCTGAACTTGCTGTTCTGCTCAGAATCCAACACTTCCAGCAGTGCGGAAAATGTATCCCCTTTATAGTCTGTGCTGACTTTGTCAATCTCATCCAAAAGCATGACTGGATTTTTTACACCAGCATGAGAAAGTCCGGACGCAATACGTCCCGGCATGGCACCGATATAGGTTCTTCGGTGTCCTCGGATCTCTGCTTCATCATGAACACCGCCAAGACTGATGCGGACATATTTCTTGTTCAAAGCTCTCGCAATAGAACGTGCAATGGATGTCTTACCTGTTCCCGGCGGGCCCACCAGACAAAGGATCGGGCTGTCTCCCTTTTTCGTCAGTAATCTGACGGAAAGGAATTCGAGAATTCTCTCTTTGACCTTTTCCAGTCCATAATGATCCTCTCGCAAAATCTTCGCTGCTTTGTCAATATTCTTGTTATCACGGCTTGTCTTGCTCCATGGCATTTCAAACAATGTATCAATATAGGTTCTGAGAACACCTGTCTCCGCTGAATTGCCTGCGGATGCCTTAAAGCGTGAAATTTCCTTCTCAAGCTTCTCTTTTACAACATCCGGTGCCTTCAGTTCTTCCAGTTTCTTCTCATACTCATCGATTTCAGACTGCATGTCATCGCCCAGTTCTTCACGGATCAGCTTCATCTGCTCACGCAGCACATAATCCCGCTGATTCTTCTCAAGACGGCTCTTGACCTTGTTCTGAATATCCTGGTTGATCAGAAGAACATCGTATTCCTTCTCCATGATACGACATAATTCTTCATACCGCTCACGGAAATCCATCTTCTCTGCCAATGTCTGTCTATCCTGCCAACGCATCGGCATGTTGGCACAGAGCTGATTCGTCAGTTTAACAATATCCTCTGCCTGTTCCATCTGTCTTGTGATCTCCGGACCAAACTTGGCACCGGCATCGATAAATTTCTGAACGATTTCCTCAAGGACACGGCGCATAGCCTCTGCCTCGTTCTCATTCTCCACCTTTTCTTCTCTGTCATGAATAATGACATCCGTCAGCAAATAGGGAGACACCGAAATCATCTCGTCCAGTTCTGCCCTGAATTTGCCCTCTGCCACAACACGGACCATATTCTCAGGCATCTTGACGATCTGTTTCACCTTCGCCATAGCACCTGCCGTATAAAGGTCTTCCTGTTTCGGATCTTCCTCATCCGGATCTTTCTGTGCCGCAAGAAAAACCATCTGGTCTTTGACCATGGCTGCTTCCAATGCAGCAATAGACTTCTTACGGCTTACATCAAAATGCAGGATCATATCCGGCAGACATACAAGTCCTCTCAATGCCACTGCCGGCATTCTGCAGTTAATATCACTCATCTCTTTTGTTCACCTTCTTATCATTGGTTGCTTGATCTATTTCATTTGTCTGTTTTCTGTATCTGGCCCTAAATTTTTCCAAATTCTATCATAAAAAGGCTGCCGTATCATTTCAACCGGCAGCCTTGTGAATCCTATGCGATTTCTCCGCTGTTCTTGCGGGATGACTTCTTCGTCTGTCCCTTCTTAGATGGGAGCTGCGGCTCACCGTGAACCAGCTCTGGAGCTGCCTGTCCATCAACAACAGCTTTGGTGATAATACACTTCTCAACTGTTTCGTCTGACGGCAGTGTAAACATTGTATCCATCAAAACATTCTCAACAATGGAACGTAATCCTCTGGCACCGGTATTTCTCATGAATGAGCGATGGGCAATTTCATGAACAGCCTCATCTTCAAACTCAAGATCCACACCATCCAGCTGGAACAGTTTCTTGTACTGCTTGATGATCGCACTCTTCGGTTCTGTCAGAACACGAACAAGGGCATCCTCATCCAGCAGATCAAGGGATACACTGACAGGCACACGACCTACAAACTCAGGGATCAGGCCATATTTGACAAAATCCTGAGGCAGTGCCTGTTTCATCAGCTCACTGACATTCTGCTCTTCTTCCTTCACATGAATATCTGCATTAAATCCGATGGACTGACCGCCTGTTCTTGATTCGACAATCTTGTCCAGGCCATCAAAAGCACCGCCGCAGATAAACAGAATGTTCGTTGTATCAATCTGAAGAAATTCCTGATGCGGATGCTTCCTGCCGCCCTGAGGCGGAACAGATGCCACCGTACCCTCCAGGATCTTCAAAAGTGCCTGCTGAACACCTTCACCGGAAACATCTCTTGTAATAGAGACATTCTCGGACTTCTTCGTGATCTTGTCGATCTCATCGATATAAATAATACCTCTTTCGGCTTTCTCAATGTCATAATCTGCTGCCTGAATCAGTTTCAGCAGAATATTCTCCACATCTTCACCGACATAACCTGCTTCTGTCAGAGCTGTTGCATCTGCGATAGCAAACGGTACATTCAAAATCTTAGCCAGTGTCTGTGCCAAAAGTGTTTTGCCGGAACCGGTAGGTCCTACCATAATAATATTGCTCTTCTGCAATTCCACATCATTGCCGGCGTTGGATGCGATTCTCTTGTAATGATTATAAACAGCGACGGATAAAACCTTCTTGGCCTGTTCCTGTCCGATAACGTACTGATCAAGGAAATTCTTAATCTCAACAGGTTTCAGCAGGTTAAAGTCCGCATCGTTCTGATCCTCTTCCATCTCATCTTCGATGATCTCCATGCAGATATCTACGCATTCATCACAAATAAATGCATTCGGACCTGCAATAAGCTTACGGACCTGATCCTGTGTTTTATTACAAAAAGAACATCTTGGCTGCTTCTTGTCATCAATACGACTTGCCATATACTACCTCTTTTACTTCAAGACTTGCCTATGCACGCTTGGTTACTACAGCATCAATCAGGCCATAATTCTTGGCCTCTTCTGCACTCATGTAATAGTCTCTTTCTGTATCTGCTGCAATCTTCTCCAGTGGCTGATGTGTATTGGCAGCCAGTAATTCATTCAGCATACGCTTTGTGTACTGGATACGGTCAGCAACAATCTGAATTTCTGTTGCCTGTCCCTGTGCACCACCTGATGGCTGATGGATCATGATGGTTGAATGCGGCAGAGCCAGACGCTTGCCCGGTGTACCGCCTGCCAGCAGGAAGGCACCCATACTTGCAGCCATACCCATACAAATTGTTGATACATCGCATTTAATAAACTGCATGGTATCATAGATAGCCATACCTGCGGATACAGAACCGCCGGGACTGTTAATATACATCTGAATATCCTTACCCGGATCTTCAGATTCAAGGAAAAGGAGCTGTGATACAATCAGATTGGCGGATACATCCGTTACTTCTTCTCCAAGGAAAATAATTCTGTCTTTTAAAAGTCTGGAATAAATATCAAAGGCACGTTCGCCTCTGCTTGACTGTTCAATGACTGTAGGTACTAAACTCATCCTTATCCTCCTGTCAAACCAGATATGCCCCGCATATCTGTCAATGTCAGCACTTTACTCAGTCAAAACGCTGTTTAGACTGATTCAACACCACAGGGCTGCGGCAAACTTCTCTGCGGCAGCCCTGCTATCTTACGTTATGATTATTCTGCGTCTTCTACAGTTGCTTCTACTTCAGTTACAGGAACTTCTACAGCAGCCTCTGTGATCATGTCAAGTGCTTTCTGCGCAGCGATATCGCTCTTGATGTTCTCTGTTTCTTCGTCAGCGAAGATTTCTTTAACCTTGTCTACTGTCAGACCATATCTTTCAGCAATGTTCGCGAACTCTTTCTCAACTTCTTCTTCACTTGCTGTGATGCCTTCAGCTGCAGCAATTGCTTCAAGAACAAGTCTGTTCTCAATGTTCTTCTGAGCCTGTGGTTTCATCTGTTCAAGAAGGCCGTCCGGTGTCAGGCCTGTAAACTGATAGTACTGAGCCATAGAAAGACCGTTGGACTGCATCTGCTGAGCAAACTGATCCATCATCTGTCTTGTCTGAGTAATTACCATAGGATCCGGAATATCCATCTCAGCGTTCTCTACGATCTGTCTGATGATCTTCTCCTGTTTCTCCTGACGTACAGCTTTTTCTTTCTGTTCTGCAATGCCTTTCTTTACATCTTCTTTGTATTCATCAAGTGTATCAAATTCAGATACATCCTGAGCGAATTCATCATTGATCTCCGGAAGTTCTTTCTTCTTGATCTCATGAACTTTTACTTTGAATACTGCAGCTTTGCCTGCAAGGTCTTTAGCCTGGTAATCTTCTGGGAATGTTACATTTACTTCTACATCAGAATCTGCTGTCGCACCAACAAGCTGGTCTTCGAATCCAGGGATGAAAGAACCTGAACCAAGTACCAGAGGATGGTTCTCAGCTGTACCGCCTTCGAATACTTCACCATCTACAGAACCTTCGAAGTCGATAACAACTGTATCGCCGTTCTCAGCTGGTCTGTCAACTGTAATCTCTCTTGCGTTCTGTTCCTGAACTTTCTTCAGTTCAGCTTCGATTTCTTCGTCTGTTACTTCTACCTTATTCTCAGGTACTTCGATACCCTTGTACTGGCCAAGTGTAACTTCTGGTTTAGTAGCAACTTCTGCTGTAAAGATAAACTCCTTGCCTTTTTCCATCTGTGTAACATCGATGGCTGGCTGAGATGTGATCTTGATATCCTTTACTTCTGCAAGTGCCTTGTCATATTCTTCCGGAATAACGATGTTGGCAGCATCTTCATAGAACATGCCTGCACCGTACATCTTCTCTACCATTGCCTGAGGCACTTTACCTTTTCTGAAACCTGGAATGGAGATCTGGTTCTTCATCTTCTTGTAAGCCTGTGTAATCGCCTTATTGAAAGTTTCAGCTGGAACTGTAATTGTCAGTTTCGCCATATTATGTTCTAATTTCTCTACCTGTACACTCATGATATTAATATCCTCCTTCATCTATCCCGAAACCGGTCCCTCCAAAGTGCGGAGTCGGCCTGTTTTCAAGCGCTTATGGATTTAAGTATATTATACATCCGGGCATATGTAAATAGGGGAGAGCCACTTTTTTCTAAAAAAAACATAAAAAAACGGCTGTTATGGTAAACCAATCAGTCAAAAGTCAGCTATTCCTGCTGAAACACACTTCCCTTCGAAGGTGAACGTAGCAGTACTAAGATTGCCTGACTTTTCTTGTCACACTCACTTCGCTGCAGTGATATCAAAAAAAGCTCATGTCCAGCATCCTTACTGCCAGACATGGGCCTTCTGTTTTTTTTCTTCACATTTTCAATAACGCATTCATAAATGTACCAGCAATGTTAATATATCATCATTTTTAAATTATTTCGCCGACTCCGCATGACGGTTATTATACAAAAACATCAATGCTGACATACCGAAGATCAACACATATCCAATGATACTGATCCAATCCGGCAATTCGCCGAAGAAGATGAAACTCCAGATGGCTGCGAAAATGACCAATGTATAATCATAAATGGAGATTTCTCTGGCCGGGGCATACTTGTAGGCGGCTGTGATGCCAAACTGACCTACGGCTGCGCCTGCGCCTGCACCGATCAGAATCAGAAACTGCTGCAGTGTCATCGGTTCGAAGAAAAAGATAATGTACGGCAATGCCGCCAGGCATGAAAATGCCGAAAAAAAGAACACGATGAAAGGCCCTTTTTCACCTTTAATACCAAGATACCGCACACAGGTGTACGCACCGCCGGCACACACACCGCCGATGAAGCCGCAAAGCGCCGGAAATGTGGCTGTCAGATCAAAAGATGGCTTGATGATAAACAAACTGCCGATAAAAGCGATCACAATGGCAATACACTGGAAGGGTGATAACTTTTCCTTCAGGAAGATGTAGGAAAAGATCAGTGTAAAGAAAGGTGATAACTTGTTCAACATGGAAGCATCCGACAGCACCATATGGCTCAATGCATAAAAGTTACAGAAAATACCAATGGTTCCAAGTACAGCGCGCAAAATCAATGCCGGCAGATTCTCTTTCTTGCAGGAAAAACCCGCTTTGCTTCTATATAATAAGATAAACGCAATAATCGCTGCCACAAGATTTCTAAAAAAGCTCTTTTCAATAGACGGCAGATCACCGGACAGCTTCACGCATAAATTCATAATTGAAAAGCCAAATGCTGAAATCAAAATACACACAATGGCTTTATTTTTCGTATTCATATAACCAAACCTCTCATCTCTTAATATTCGCTTTGTCTGACTATTTTCACCTGATCATTTTCCTTCTGATGCCAAAAGACTTTGTATCTCAACAATCTCTTCCACTTTCATTCTGCTCATGGCACTGTTATGATACCGGCCGTCATAAGTCACATCTTCACCAAACCATTCCGGCGCCGCAAAGCTTTCCGCTTCTTCAATACTCGGAAATTCCACTTCCGCCACAACAATGCCTTCAAACAGGCCTTCAAAAACATCCAGCTCTATTGTATAGGCATGAAAAGGTATCAGATAACGTCTTTTGGTAATAATATTGCCATCTGCTTTCTGAAGAAGATGGGCATATGAATCTGCATCCAATGGCAGATTGTATTCTTCCCTGGCCATCATGCCTCCGCCTTTGTAGGTCATATAATAATTCTCATCTTCACGGCGTACTCTGACAACAGGACGCACATTCAGATAGGCCTGTTCGATCAGATGGCTCTTGTATTGTTCCGGATGCTCCGGCATTTTTTGAATTAAAAATTTACGCTCTATTTCCATAAAACGACTCAAAACCTCCTAATTATTCCACTCATAGTTTCTGTACGTCATTCACATACTAGTAACAGGATAAACAAAAACACTTCAAAAAGCAAGTCTTGTTTGTCCTTTCAGATACAGGATAAAACGAACCAAAAAACGGAGGTGTCACAATGACAAACAATTCTAGTTCTACAATGGAAGTACCACAGGCAAAAGACGCAATGGATAAATTCAAAATGGAAGTTGCCAGCGAAATCGGTGTGAACCTGAAACAGGGTTACAACGGTGACCTTACCAGTGCCCAGGCAGGCTCCATTGGCGGTGAAATGGTTCGGAGAATGATCAAGCGTCAGGAAGAACAGATGGCCAACGGCGGTATGCAGTAACTGAATCTCGCAATCCATTAGCTGCCATTCCCAATCAGCCGCCCCAGGCGGCATTTGCAGACTGCAGCTGATGACTGTAGCAAACGCCGGGAAAGCGGATCCAAAAGGGTCCGCTTTTTCCGTTTCCTGATTGATTGCCTGACACACCGCTTTGCTTGCCCGACACGCCTAAAATAACGCAAAAAATTCGGGGATGTTGCTCAAAGACATACATCCCCTCATCATTCGCATTCATTCAATTGATTCTATTCGTCTTCCTCATCATCTTCAACAGCAGCCGCTGAAACAGCTGATGCAACGGTTGCAACAACTACCAGAACCGCAACGATGACAACTCCGAGAATTAAAACCGGAAGAAACACTGACATAAAATCCATATTCTACACCTCTCTTGCTCCTGCCTCACACTGCCTGTCCTTAAACGAGCCGAACACGTTCAGTGCCTATTGCCTATGGACATTATAGCATGTTCCCCAAAAAATGCAAAGTTTTTTATAATACACTGTCCAAAAAAAATTGTAAATAATATGCATTCCCACGCTGAGCGCTTACTTGGAAGCCTCTGATTCTGTCTCTGTCGGAGCAACTGCAACTGCATTCTCTTCCAGAACATTGAGGACTTCCTCATTAATGATCACCTGACGCAGATACTTCTGGCTGTAATCCTTCTCCAGAGTTGCAACATCTGAATAACCGCTCTGCTTTGCATACTGAGCCACCTTCTCATCATAAAGGGTATCCGGATCGATCTTCTCAGCCTTGGCAATGGCACATACAACCAGCATATTGCCTGCAACCTGCTTGCCGTAATCTGCTGCATCCTTATTGAAATCATCTTCTGTCTGATTCATATACTGTGTCAGGAAATCAGAAAATTCCATACCGAAGTAGGACGCATACTGCTGATAATAACTTGTGTACTGTGCAGAATACTCTGTTACCAGTTCTTCCGGGATTTCTTTGATCTCTGCATTGTCCACAGCCTGCTGAAGCAGTTCCTTCTGCTTGCTGCTCTCTGCTTCAGATTCCTTGTTCGTCTGCAGCTGTGACTTCACATAAGCACGATATTCATCAACGGTTGAAACATCTGTAATGCTCAGTCCCTTAACAAAATCATCTGTCAGTTCCGGCACAATGTCATCGCCTTCGATGTAGTTCACTGTTACATCAAAGTCAACCGCCTTGCCCGCCAGATCCGGGTTCGTCTTGTAATCATCCGGGAACTTCAGGTTCAAAGTCTTCTTCTCACCCGGCTTGACACCGATCAGGCCATCTTCAAAACCATCAATAAATGAATCAGAACCGATTGTCAGTGATGCACCGGAGGCTGTACCGCCTTCAAAAGTCTCACCATCAATCTTGCCTTCATAGTCAATATTGACTGTATCACCGTCTTCAACGGCTCTGTCCTTGATCTGCTCCGGTGTTGCATGGGCTGTCAGGGTACTGTTGATCTGTGATTCCACTTCTTCATCTGAAACAGATGTATCTGTCTCTGTATAAGTCAATCCCTTGTAATCACCGAGCTTGACCAGGGATTCAACATCATAGTCATACGCATAAGCGTTCGTATCTTCAGTCTCTGTTTCGGTCTCTGAGGCAGATTCCGATGCAGACTGCGCTGCTGATTCTGTCTCACTGCCTGCAGCAGTGTCTGTACTATTGGCACTTCCTTTGCCGCATGCACACAATAAAAGAGCTACGCCGAGGCATGCAGCTCCCAGTTTTAAACTTTTCTTCATTGTAATTCGTCCTTTCATATCCAATGATATTATTTATACCACATAATAGAGAAAAATAAAAGCTTTTATACAAATTTCACAGTTTGTTCAAATTCTTAATGTCGTACTCAGGCATCAAATATCTCGGTTTTGCCTTCCACATCCGCGCCGTAACAAAGCCCCTCCGACTCCGGCACGACCTTGCCGTTGCTGGCCTCTGTCACTTCCTTTATAAAAGCAGCATACTGCGTATCCGGCACAAGCAGCTGCATTTCAACACCTTCCGTATAGAGGGTATCAAGAATCATCAGATTCAGTTTGGCCGCCAGATACTGCATCTTGCCCAGCATTGTATAATCCATGCTCATCCGCACCCTGCGGCAGAGAAACTTCTCTATTATAAGACTTTCCTTCAATCCTTCCTGAACAGCCGCAGAATATGCTCTGACAAGACCTCCTGTGCCGAGCAGTGTGCCTCCAAAATACCGGGTCACCACAACAACTGTATTCTTCAGCTGCTGCCCCATCAAAACATCCAGCATCGGTTTGCCCGCCGTCTGAGCCGGCTCCCCATCATCACTGCATCTGGCCGTCTCATTGGTCACACCAACGGAAAATGCATGGCAATTATGCCTTGCATCCCAGTACTGTTTTTTTATCTGCTCTATAAAAGCAAGGGCCTCTTCCTCTGATTCCACATGCGCCGAATGGGCAATGAAACGTGACTTTTTCTCAACAATTTCTGCTGTACCGCCCCTGTACACTGTCTTGTAATTGTTCACTTTATTGATTTCTGCCATTCCCAACTTCCTTACTTTATCTTTTTGTCAAGTTTATTCTATCACCTTCTTAAAAATTATGCTATCCCCTATTATTTCGAAAAAAATACACTTTATTTCAGTAAGCTTATTTGCTATAATGATAGGACGAAGGAGGTTCAGTAATGGATTATAGTAAACAGAATAATGAAAAAAAGCGCAAGAAAATCCGTTCCAATGCTGCTAAATCCAAGAAAAAGATTACTTTCAATATATTCCGTTTCACAATGCTTGCTATTTTGCTTATTGTTATTGTCGGTATCGCTGCCGCCATCGGTGGCTTCAAGGGGGTCATCGACAGTGCACCTGATATTACCGCCAGCAATGTGATGCCGAGTAAACTCAAGTCCGTCATGTATTATCCCGACGGACAGGAAGCGATTGAACTGGTAGGCGCCCAATCCAATCGAACGATTGTGTCGATCGATGATATTCCCAAGTGCCTTTCAAACGCCTTTGTAGCCATTGAGGATAATCGCTTCTATGAACATAACGGCATTGACCCGAAGGGTATTGTCCGTGCCCTTTTCGTTGGTCTTTCCCATGGCGGCAATTTCTCAGAAGGTGCCAGTACCATCACCCAGCAGCTGATCAAGCTCACTGTATTCAACGGTGGTGCCGAGACAGATATGATGCAGCGATTCAAGCGTAAGTTCCAGGAGTGGTATCTCGCTCTCAAGCTTGAGAAAGAGATGTCCAAGGACGAGATCATGGAAGCTTACCTGAATACCATCAACCTCGGCCGCGGTGCCTATGGTGTAGAAGCCGCTGCGGAACGTTATTTTAATAAGAAGTGCAGCGATCTGACGGTTTCCGAATCAGCGGTTATCGCAGCGATCGCCCAATCACCTTCCTACAACAACCCCATTGATTATCCGGATATCAACGCCCAGCGTCGCGACAAGATTCTGAACAATATGCTGACCCTTGGTCTTATTACACAGCAGCAGTATGATGAAGCCAAGGCTGATGATGTCTATTCACGTATTACCGAAGTCAACAAGACAACGAAGTCCAAGGATATCATCTATACATGGTTCGAAGATGCTGCCATCGATCAGATATTAAACGACTTGCAGGAGAAGCTTGGCTATACTTCCGCAGAAGCCAACAATGCCCTTTACAGCGGCGGTCTTCAGATTTATCTGACACAAAGCCGTCACATTCAGGATATTGTCGACAGCTATTATAATGATGATGACAACTTCCCATCCACAGAGTACAGACTCCACTGGGCTCTGACTTACAAAGACAAGGACGGTGAGACCGTCAACATTGATGAGAATTCTCTGCAGAGCTATTATGGCGCTGATGACTGTGATCTGCTTTATGACAACGAAGACCAGGCCAAACAGTCTATTGCAGAATTTCTTGAAGCCAAGGGCATTACTGATGACGATATCATCGCCCAGAGCTTTGATATGACTGTACAGGTACAGTCTTCATTCGTTCTGATGGATCAGTCTACCGGTTATGTACTGGCCTTGAGCGGCGGCCGCGGTGAGAAGAAGACAAGCAGAAGCTTTAACCGCGCCACCCAGTCCACACGACAGCCCGGTTCTGTTTTCAAGACGATTGCCGTTTTCCTTCCTGCTCTGGATTCCTGTGGGCTTTCACTGGCATCTACCAAGGAAGATGAACCTTATACAACTCCTGACGGCTACCAACCGTTCAACACCAATGCCAACTCCTATCAGGGAACGACAACCATCCGTGAAGCCATTACTTACTCCATGAACGTTGTTACTACCAAGTGGCTGGTTGAAGATGTCACACCGGAGCTTGGTATTGAATATCTTGAGAATCTTGGCATTACAACCATGGACGAAGACCGGGATGCTTACGCACCTCTGGGTCTTGGCGGTATCTCCAATGGTGTAACGAACCTTGAACTGACAGGTGCTTATGCGGCTATCGCCAACGGCGGTGTCTATACAGAGCCTATCCTTTACAGCAAGATTCTGGACAAGGACGGCAATGTACTTCTGGACAATGTACCTGAGAAGCACACAGCCATGAAAGATTCTACTGCATGGCTCCTGACAAGTGCCATGGAAGACGTTGTATCCAAGGGTACAGGTACTTCCGCACAGATTTCCAATTACGGTATTGCCGAAGCAGGCAAGACCGGTACAACTGACGACTACAAGGATTTATGGTTCGTTGGTTATACACCTTATTACACAGCCGGTATCTGGTTTGGTTATGACGACAGCACACTGATGCGCTACCGTCTCGGACGCAACTACAACGCGCACAAGGTACTTTGGAAGAATATTATGAATGAAGTCCTTGAGGGCTATGAGGACAGAGATTTCGTGATGCCGTCTGACGTTGAGAAGCTCCGCGTCTGCAGCAGCACAGGTTTATTGGCATCTTATGGCTGCAACGTTATTACCGAGTATTTTGCCAAAGATACTGCGCCGACGGAATACTGTTCGAAGCATAGCTATCGTTATTACGAGAATAGTTATGATGATGACAGCAGCTCATCATCGTCCTCCGGCAGCAACAGCTCGAACACAACGTCCGGGGATAATTCCGGCAACGGCAACTCCGGTGCTGACAATTCCGGCGGCGATAATTCAGGTGGTGGCAATTCCGGCGGTGACAATTCCGGCGGTGATAACTCCGGCGGTGATAACTCCGGCGGTGATAACTCCGGCGGCGAGAACTCCGGCGGCGACAACTCCGGTGGCGACAATTCCGGTGGCGACAATTCCGGTGGCGACAATCCCGGTGGCGATAACACTGGCGCCGAGCAATAAACATTGCACATAGTCTAAGACTAATTTAAAAGGCTTCAAATAACAAATCCTGTATGGTGTTTGTTATTTTGAAGCCTTTTTAGATTTTGACTACACGATATTCACTTTATTTATACTTTTTTATCTATTGCGAAATTCTTCAGCTCATGCTCTTATTTCTTGATTTTGGAATTGCACACCAGGGATGCCAAAAAAGCAAACACCAGTGATCCACTGATTCCTACTGCCGAAGCCGTAAAGCCACCCGTAAAAAGCCCGAAAAATCCCTGATTATCTACAGCTTCTTTCACCCCCTTCCACAGGTTATACCCAAAACCAAGAAGCGGCACCGTTGCTCCGGCCTGCCCGAAATCAACGATAGGCTTATAAATTCCCAACATGCCAAGAATGGCGCCTGAGCATACCAAAAGTACCATGATCCGCCCCGGCATCATCTTTGTCTTCTCCATCAGAAGCTGCACCAGTGCGCAGATAACGCCGCCTGTTATAAAAACTCTCAGATAATCAACAAGCATTCTGTTCTCCTCCTATTTCATAAAATATCTATTTACTTAGTATTTAAATTTTCATATTTTCTATGTGTTGAAATCTGCCCTTTTTTAATCATCAGAGTACGCTCAAAATACAAAAAAGGTCAAAAAATAATTCAAACACCTGGCCTGTGTTTGAATTATTTTTTGACCGGTTATTGATTTCTCTATGTGCGTTCTGCCTATTTAGAAATCCCGGATTTTATCGTCTGTTTCGTCCGTCGTTTTGTCAATTTTTCTGATTTCTACATCATAACCGTACTTGTCATTGACCTGGACATGGACTGTATCACCGACACGATGCCCCAACAATGCTTTACCGACAGGTGAATCAATACTGATCAGACCATGCAGCACATCCTCACGGACGGTCGTTACGATACGGTATGTTTCTTCCTCATCTTCATCTTCAAAATAAACCGTTACCGTATTATTCAGTCCAACCTCATCATCCTTGGAATGATCCTTGATGACTTTTGCTGTCTTGACCATTCTTTCAAGATAGCGGATTCTGCTTTCGTTTCGGTTTTTTTCTCTCTTGGCTGCCTGATACTCGAAATTTTCACTGAGATCTCCCTGTTCCCTGGCTTCCTTGACAGCCGCCAGTGCCTCCTTACGGACAACAACCTTACGGTGTTCAATCTCTTCCTTCATCTTCTGAATATCTGCCTCAGATAATTCATCATACATCTTCTATCACATCCTACTATTCAATATTCCGCTTTCTTTGACGGACCGAACAGCTTCCTGAATGGTCGGCACATCCAAAACCAATGCAAAACGGACAAAGCCTTCTCCAAGGCTTCCGAAGCTGCTGCCCGGTGTCACTATGAGACCGGTTTTCTCCATTAATTCCATCACAAATTCATTGGAATTAGCAAAGCCTTCCGGAATATGAGCCCATGAAAACATGGTCCCCTGGCTGAGAGGCACTTTCCATCCGATAGATGTCAGCCCCTCTGAAAGGGCATGATTACGGCGATCATATTCTTCACACTGTGCTTTCACTGCGTCCTGCGGACCTGTCAGGGCTGCAATGGCACCATACTGAACCGGCAGGAAAATACCATAATCAATTTGGGAACGTACATTTTTAAACTTATCAATAACTGCCTGATTGCCTACAACAAAGGACATTCTGGCACCTGTATAATTATAGGATTTGGACAATGAATAAAATTCAACGCCCACGTCCCTGGCTCCCCTAAAAGAAAGGAATGATTTGCCGACTCTGCCGCCATAAATAATATCCGAATAAGCATTGTCGTGCAGAATGATAATGTTGTATTTCTTCGCAAATGTGATCAGTTCTTCATAAAAAGAATCAGGTGCTGTCACACAGACCGGATTCAGCGGATAGGACACAATCATCATCTTTGCCCGTCTTGCCTGTTCTTCAGGAATCTTGTCGAATTCAATCAGGAAATTGTTCTCAGGATGCAGGTCATAGGTTTCCACCTTTGCACCACAAAGGAAAGGGCCTGCTGTAAAAACCGGATAACCCGGATTTGGCACAAGCACTACATCTCCCGGGTCACAAATCGCCATGGCAATATGCGCCATTCCCTCCTGGGAACCATAAATAGACATAATTTCTTCATGACGAATGCCCTTAACACCATAGCGCTCTGCATAATGATTGCTGACTGCATCCAACAGTTCCGGCAGATCAGCCAATGCGTATTTGTAATTCTCAGGCTTTGAAGCAGCTTCACTGACTGCATCCATAATATGCTGGGCCGGTTTGAAATCCGGTGTACCTACAGACATATTGTAAACCTTCCGGCCGGCCTTCACCAGCTCGTTCTTTTTATCATTTAAAGTCGCAAAAATACCTTCTTCAAAGGAATCCAGACGACTGGCAAAATTAAACTCCATCTTCTTATCCTCCTGTATAACGCTACAGTCTATTGTAAACCTTTTTTGAAAAGATGCAATCCTGATTTTTATTCGTATTTTCAACAGCTGTTATGACATACTGCCCCTGCCAGACCAACTGTCGGCAATGAATATCCGACAGCGCACCGGATGCAGCCGCTTCATCGCACACCGTCCTCTTGCTGTACATATGCAATACCTCTCCCGGCACACATTCTGTCCTTTCAAAAGCCGCAAGTCCCTCTCCCGTCAGTTTGATCATCGCTTCTTTCATCGTCCAGACACGCATAAAGGCCTCATCCTGCCTATCTGATTTCTGAATATATAAGCGTTCTCTATCTGTCATTTTTCGAAGAACACTTTTGGGATAGGGCCTGATTCTTTCTGCATCAATACCTATCGGTATATTTCCTACCGCACACACCACCAATCCGCCGGTGTGACTGATATTAAAATGGACATCCGGCAAATCGTGAAAAAGTGGCTTGCCGGATGGCCCATATGCAAATATCAGACTTTCTTCCTTTGACAGGAAATCCTTGGAAACTCCTGCTCTGAGAAGTGCTGTTTTTAAGAGCTGACGGCCGACAGCATGCTGATATTTGCTCTCCTCAACGACCATCATGCCATTTCTGTCATAATTTGCAAAATAAATATTCATACACTATACTTCCACAGAAAATTCGACAACTGCTTCTCCATGTCCATCCTGAATCATCAGCCGTCCACTTCCTGCTTTGCCGATTGAGCGTACATAAGTGCCCGCAAAGCCGTTTTTCATAACAATCACCGACGGCCCGATCAGTTCAATATCACCTTCTGTCTTCAGTACCAGCGGCGTCTCATATCCATACAGATGCTGACCACTCTCACCGACAGCTTCAATGTGCACAGTTGCTGCATCGTAGCTGCTTTCTTCCATCATATGCTGACGATCCGTTGTAATCTGCAATCTGACTTCAGGTGTCGGCGTAATACTTGTCCCGGCAACAACCGTATCATCTTTGATGGCCTCAATGCGCCATGTCACCGCGTATCTTCTGGAAAATGCCAGCTCGGATTTCTGTTGAACAAACAGCTCTTGATCCTTCTCGGATTGTTTTTTCAAAAAGACTCTATTTGACGTTTCTTTCTGTTCTTTTGGTTTTTCTCCTGTACGAACAATTTCAGACAGATGTTCAACAAAAATCGGCGGATGTACCAGATCTCTGAATACCGTTTCATCCGGATAAAATTCACCAATCAGCTTTTCGTCACAGTAAAGTAAAATATGGTCTGCATTGGTCATGACCATAAGCCGGTCATCCATCGGCAAAACTGCTGCGCATACTGGTTCGTCCTCCCGCTGACTCTTGAAAAAAGCAACCGCCATCTTCGGATTTCTAAACGCATCCATAAGCCCTCTGCTGCAAATGCCGTCACTGCCGCTGTACTTGCGGCTAACCGGATAATCTGCCATAACAGGCGCCAGACTGCCTGCAAAACTGTCATTGCTCTCCACAGCCCGCCACACGCTTGCCTGCCGCATGGTCTGTCCAATCAAATCATTTATTTCTGTGCCGACTTTTGTCTGCACATTCAGAGACTTGTGCCCGGATAAAAGGCAAGTTTTCGACAAATCCTGAATGATATTTTCACTGCTGATAGAAACACTGGCAGCATCCTCACTCATATCATCATACAAATACACATCTTCATAAAAATGACTGCCTGCAAAATCTCTCTCACCGCCTGTCTGCCGATAGACATCCAGTTCTCTGGCCAAACGGCTTGTCTTATAATAAAGTGCATCTTCATCATCAGAATCACTGATACGCGTATCCCACAGGATCACAGATGGATGATTGCGATACTGCATCACCATTTCACGGACATTTCTCACAGCAATTTTCTTCCACCGTGTATCGCCGATAAACTGCCAGCCCGGAATTTCAGGAATGACAAGCAGGCCAATCTCATCGCACCTGTCCATAAAATACTGCGACTGTGGCCCCTGCATCGTCCGCACCGCATTCGCTCCCAACTCGAATTTCAACAAATCCGCATCCAGCTGCTGCGGTGATTTCGGCATAGCATACCCCACATAAGGCCAGCTCTGATATCTGCTAAAACCGCATAATTTCAGGATACGTCCATTCAGCCAGAATCCCTCTCCATCAAAAACAGCTTCCCGGAATCCGACTCTTACCTTCTTCGTGTCTACACACTGTCCATCTTTCAGAAGTTCCACCGTCAGTACATAGAGAATCGGCATATCCACATCCCATAGCATCGCTTCCGGCACTGTATAGGTCAGACAGGACGTTCTGAAATGCACATCCGCTGTTTTTAAATCCCAATGCTGAAGATCTTCACCCTCCAAAGGAATCTCTGTCCAGGTATCCAGATGAGCGGCCAGTCTCAATCCTTCCGTATACGCATTCAGCTTAATTTGTGCCTTTAATATCTTTTCATCGGTTCTGACATCCGGGGTGGCTGTATAAATATCTTCTATATAATATTCATCCTTCACATCCAGATAAACATCCCGATATATGCCGCCGTAAGTCAGTGACTCTGTCACCGATCCAAAAGGCGGCTGATTCAGTTTTTCTCTGCTGTCTAAGCGCACGGTAATCACCTGTTCACGTCCATCCACAAGAAACGGTACAATATCCACCGAAAAAGCTGTATATCCACCATAATGTTTCATCGCCAGCTTCCCATTCACATAGACGACGGCTTCATGGGCTGCCCCTTCAAAGGTCAGTATCAAATGACCTCCACGCCATGCATCTTCTACTATCAGACTGCGTCTGTATCCGCAAAGCTGCTGCACAGACATTTCATCAAAATTACTGTAGGACAATTCACACACACTGTGTGGAATCCGCACCTTCCGAAGTTCTGACAGATCAGCCTCCGGGTTCAACAGATCCTCTGTATAATTTCTTGCAAAATACCAGTTGTCATTTAAATATATTCTCTGCATTGATCTCTCCTGCTCATTAAAAGCCGCACAGCATGTATCCCATCAGTTAGATGGCCCGTGTAGCCTCTTTTAACCAAGCCTGTTCTTCTTCATTCAGATGCGGTCCGATGACCTCGTAAATCTTCTGATGATAATCATTCAGCAGCTGCCTTTCACGCTCTGTCATCAATAACGGATCTACACCATCCAGATCAAACGGTACAAGTGTCACGGTATCAAAGTACATAAACTGACCGTATTCATTCTTCTCGCCCTTCATGCAGACCATCAGATTCTCATGCCGCACACCGAATTTATCCGTCAGATAAACCCCGGGTTCATCTGACGTCAGCATACCTTCTTCCAGAACACAGCCTTCATTGCGATTCGGCAGCATCTTCCAACGGAAGCCATTCGGACTCTCATGCACATTCAACAGATAGCCAACACCATGACCCGTACCGTGATTATAATCCATGCCGATCTGCCACAGAGGTTCTCTTGCCAGATAATCCAGATTATAACCTTTGCATCCGTGCAGGAAATGCGCACCTGCGAGATTCAGATTGCCCCGAAGTACCAGTGTAAAGAATTTCTTCTCCTCCTCTGTCAACTCACCCAGTACAAAAGTACGTGTGATATCTGTTGTTCCCTCCAGATACTGACCGCCTGTATCCATCAGAAGTAATCCCTTTGGCGCCAGCTTGGCATCTGTCTCCGGTGTTGCAGAATAATGCACAATGGCACCATGTTCCGCATATCCGCTGATGGGTTCAAAACTAGGTTCAAGATAGCCTTCCTGCTCTTTACGGAAGCTTTCCATCTTCTCTGCAGCACTGATTTCTGTCATTGGTACTTTGCCAATATTCTTCTTCAGCCAATACATAAATTTTGTCAGGGCAATGCCATCTTTGATATGAGCCTGCCGAATATTCGCTACTTCCACCGGGTTCTTGATGGCCTTCGGCAACAATGTCAGATTCTGTTCATCAACCTTCTTCGCAGATTCCGGCATTCTCTCAAGTATAGCATAGTTAAGCGCTGAACCATCGTAGATCACGGTCTGGTTCTCTGTCAGTTTTGCCACATCCTCATAAATGCCATTGTATTCAAAAAATTCTACACCGGCGTTCTCCAATGTCTTTCTGTCCGCTTCCTTGAAATCTGCGGCATTGGTATAAAGTCTCAGACTATCGGCACTCATCATCAGATACGCCAGAACAACCGGGTTATCCTGTACATCGTTGCCTCTGAAATTCAAAAGCCATGCAATATCATCCAGAGAAGTCAGTACAAACCAGTCCGCTTTCTTCTCTGCCATTTTCTGACGGATTAGGGCAATTCTGTCCTCTCTGGACTGGCCGGCATAAGCAATATCCAACAGCCATGCAGGCTCTGCAGAAAGTGCCGGACGCTCAGTCCAGATTTCATCCACCAGATCATAGCGGCCATTGACAGACGCTCCTTTTTCACTCAGTCTGCGTACATAGTCCTGACCATTTCTGGCATTGACCGTTCTTCCATCAAAGCCAAGGCACTGTCCCTTTTCAATGTGTGACACAATATAGTCTTCAATAGTCGGCACACCTTCATTGCCCATCTTAAACAATTCAATGCCTGTATCCGCAAGTTGTGCCTCCGCCTGCAGGAAATATCTGCCGTCGGTCCAGAGTCCTGCAAAATTCTGTGTCACAAGGATGGTTCCCGCTGAGCCTGTAAAACCGGAAATAAAAGCACGGCATTTAAAATGCTCACCTACATATTCGGAACCGTGAAAATCCTCCGAACCGATCAGATACATATCCATTTTGTAAGCAGTCATCTTCTCTCTGAGGGCTGCCAATTTTTCTCTTACTGTCATCTTATCTTTTCCTCACTTTGATGTCATTCTTTATTCTGCACTGCAGCCGGACTCAGGATCTGCGCCCAAACCCTGGTGCAGACATCCTGTTTAAACTGCAATAGCCGCTTCCAGGGCCAGCTCTACCATCTCCGCAAAAGCAGTTGCTCTTGTATCTGCATCCAGTTCTTCCCCCGTTACAAGAGAATCAGAAATCGTCAGCAGACAAGCTGCATTCCGGCCAAGCACTTCTGCGTTATGGAACAGAGCAAAGGATTCCATCTCAACACAAAGCAGCCCCTCTTCATCAACCATCTTGCGAAGTACATCATTGGCATCCGCTTCATGATAAAAAACATCACTGGAATGAATCGGACCTGAAACAAGCTTCTTATTCATCTTCAATGCTGTATCCTTAATCTGTCGATTCAGCTCTTCTGACGGATACTGCCAGTTCTTCATATCCAGGCTCTGTGCCTGACCATATGTGGATTCACTCCAAACAGCATCTGCCAGCACCACATCCAATACCTTCAGTTTATCTGTATAGGCTCCTGCGGAACCGATACGGATAATATTCTCCACATCATAGAATTTATATAATTCATACGAATAAATGCCAATGGATGGCATGCCCATTCCGGAAGCCATCACGGATACTGTGACACCTTTATATTGACCTGTATAACAATACACGTTGCGGACATCACTGACAAGCTGGACATCTGCCAGATAAGTCTCGGCAATCCACTTTGCTCTCAGCGGGTCTCCCGGCATCAGAACAGTCTTTGCAATTTCTCCGTTTGCAGCGCGATTATGCGGTGTTGCCATACTCAAATACCTCCAAAACAATTTTCCTTAATCATACCACATTTTCGATTCAAAAGCTATAAGCAGCGTGCAGCCTTCATTGTCTCTAAATGAAATCCTTAGACGTTTGTTCATACAGGCCGCTCCCGCTGCCCGGCTCTGGCAGCAGTACATAAGGTGCCTGCGAATACCTTCGCAGCCGCCTAAGTACTGGCCGAGCCGGAAGCACCTGTATGAACAAACGTCTAAGGATTTCCTTTTTGAAGTTAACCTTCTGCACGCTATTTAGTTTTGACATCAATGTGACATGCTCCCACCACTTAAATCACAGATTTTGAAGTGGGGGCTTCTTGCTCAATGGCTCTACTGAGCCAAGTATCTACAAGCTATCCTCGCGTGCCCCGCGATTCATTTTTCCCCAGTTATGGGATATTTTCATTGTCTGGATACAGACACTTCCCATTTATCCTGCTAACAACATGCGGCGTGCTTCTTCACGTATATTGATTGCCGCATTCAGATCCCGATCTATCCGATTTCCACATCTACAAAGGTATACTCTGTCCGAAAGTTTCAGTT
>NZ_JAMOKJ010000007.1:0-143322 GCF_023656595.1 Coprococcus intestinalis
TGTGCAATATTCCCCACTGCTGCCTCCCGTAGGAGTTTGGGCCGTGTCTCAGTCCCAATGTGGCCGGTCACCCTCTCAGGCCGGCTACTGATCGTCGCCTTGGTGGGCCGTTACCTCACCAACCAGCTAATCAGACGCGGGTCCATCTCATACCACCGGAGTTTTTCACACTGCATCATGCGATGCTGTGCGCTTATGCGGTTTTATCAGCCGTTTCCAGCTGCTATCCCCCTGTATGAGGCAGGTTACCCACGCGTTACTCACCCGTCCGCCACTAACTCTGAAAAGCAAGCTCTTCATCGTCCGTTCGACTTGCATGTGTTAAGCACGCCGCCAGCGTTCATCCTGAGCCAGGATCAAACTCTCATGTTTGATTTTGGTTAAGATTCACAGCTAGCTGTTATCTCTTCCCGTTTTACTTTGGTTTGTGTTCTTAAAAATTCTTTTTAGGAATTTTCGGGATTGTTTTGTTGTTCAATTATCAAAGTTCATGCATCGCTCATCAAGCGACTTGTTTATTCTACCAGATGTCTAAGTGTTTGTCAACAACTTTTTTAATTTTTCTAATAAGTTATTTTCAAACTGCTTATGAATCTGTACTGTTTCGCGTTATTCTCGCTGACAGCTTGTATATCATACCATCTCTTCCAACATCTGTCAACACCTATTTTTAAGTTTTTTAATTTTTCCTTTTCCTCAATTGCCTCAATTGCAAAGTTAAATTCCACCCCTCTCGAAAATGAATCCTGGAAATAACTATTGTGAAATATGCAACCATCTTTCACATTAAAAGGCCGGAGCGTACGAAACAAAATACGCCCCGGCCCCAGTTTTGTTTTCACTGTTATCAACCCCACAAAATGTCTTTGAAACCGTTAATAAACATCATAATGTAGTTATGATCATAAATATACCTCAGGAACAGGCTTTCATTAATCTGGGCAAACAAATAACCGCCCAGTTCCGTACCGCTTAATATAGTAATAATAATACAGAGAATCCAAAGAATAATCATGCCTTTTAATAAGCCGACAAGCAGTCCACCCATTTTGTTCATGGTATGGATCACCGGAAGCCTGCTCAGAAGATTCAGACACCTGATAATAATCTTCATAATGACAGATACTGCAAAAAATACCAATACAAAAGACAACGCATTGAAAATGAGCTCTGTCACATAATTGGCTATGTAGGCCTTAAATGCGGAAATCCCCAGAACATCCTTCTGTGTATCATCACTGTTTGCCAATGCCTGCTGCACAATATCCGGCAATGGCAGACGATCAATCATATGCTCCTTGTCTGTATCTTCCTGTTCATCCTGATTCTTAAAAAGTGATGCTTCCACCCGCTGACTGACCGCATCAAAATACGCGGTATTCTGCCAGTTCTGACTCAGCTGCGGTGACAACTGTGCCGCCAGCACAATGGCGATCACTGTGGCAAACATCGAAAAAACTGTCATGATCAAACCACGGCGCCAGCCTTTAAAGGCATAATATACCAGCACTGCCAACGCCGCCCATGATAATATATTCATTCTGTCTCCTTCAATCAAAAAATACTTATCCTATGTACGTATTTCCCTCGTATGCTTATCTTATACGTATTTCTCTCAGTGACTGATCATCAATCAGCCAGTACAATCCGTCCTCCCATGACGGCATGACGCTTGTCACCGCTGTATTGAATGTCCCTCTGAAGCGAACTCTGCCGCCCATCTGATAAATCAGCATTTCTTCATCATTATACAGAATCACCTCATCATCATCTGCCGTCATTCCACTGTAATCCAGGTCAAAATAGTACGTACTGCTCTTTTTTCCTGCTTTATTATAAATTTCCATACGGTATTTGCCGTTGTCATCTTCATTCTTAAAGATAAAACCTAACTTCTGATTCGTACAGAAAACACTGTTGATCTCACTTTCAAAGTTCTCCTGCGTCTCTATCTTTTTGCTGTCTGCCTGATAAAGCACGAAGCCTTTCTCCCCGAACAGAACCACTTCTCGGCTGTCAAGAAACGCTGCCTTTGGATATAATCCTTCCAGTTCCTGCGTATCCAGCAGATGGTCGCCCTCCACATCTGAAAAATCATAGGACACAATTCTTGACTGCATACTTCCGCTTTTCACGATCAGATAACTGACTGCAAGCTTCGACGCATCAGGTGAAAGGGCGATTGCCAGCGGATATCCCGTATTCTCAAGTGAAGCCTTGATACTTCCCAGGCTGTTTCCCTGTTTGTCATATAAATTGATATAGTTGCTGGATGTATCTGAAAGTACCGCTGCAACGACACCCTGCTCTGAGATCTGTATCTCCTGAATCGGTACATCGGTGGACACATGCCCCAGCTGCCCATATTCATTAAATATATAGATTGTGTTGGCCCCGATATCTCCAACTGCCACATAATCCCCGGCTGACGTCATCGTCGGTGATGCCATCTCATAAGTCTGATTCCAGAGGACTGTACCGCTCTTATTGGTCATTGCAACACCGTCTTTACTGTACTTGACCATGCCCTTACGCATCATACAATAGTAAACAGACGTATCGTCACCCCGGGACATCGATGTCACAACCTCATAGGAAGATGCCACTTTATTGTTCTTCACCAATGCATAGACCAGAACAACAGCAAGAATCAACACCCCTGCCGCAATCGTCCATTGCATCCGGTTCATCTTCAACTTTTGTTTTTCTTTATTTTGCTGTTCCATTTTACTCCTCCGATAATACATTCAGTATAGTGAAAAATCCTTTGGCCGTCAACCTTTTTAACATACTCCGGAAAAGCCCTGCAGGGACACAGCAATTCAGTCCCAATTTACGGCAGTTTAAGAACCATTCCCGGATAAATATAATCAGGATTCTCAATCTGATTCAGCTGGATAATGGCCTTCACATGCTCTGCGTCCTGATAATAATTCCGGCTTATTTTCAGTAATGTATCCCCCTCTTTGACAGTATACTGCTGATAGACTTTTCCTGCAGTCGCCGTCCCTGTTGACGAAACTGTTGTCTCTGCTGCATCATCCTGCTCCTCTGATTGATTTTCTTCCGAAGATTCTGCTACACCGTTCTGATCTGCATCCTCAGTATCCCGGATATCTTTTTCTGCTGCTGACTGCTCCGCCTGCTGCACAATACTTTCCACAATATCAAAATGTTCGGCATTATTTGCCGCTGCGGTTTCTATCTGTGTCTCCTGAGCAACCCGGTTTTGCACAACCGGCAAAATGCCGCCGGGCATATTGCGCCTTATACCGATGGCCACAAGAATCAGCACCAGCACAGCCGCCTGCGGTATCCATTTCATATTCCTGTTTTTGCTTTTCCCACTCACCGCTTCCCGTCGTATATGATGATCTGTTTTTTTCTCATAGAGTCTATTTTGAAATCCCGGCGTTCCTTCACGCATCTCCTGGTTTTCCTGTCTGATCTCAATCATATAATTCTGCATCGCTTCATTTCTGTCATAGTAAATGTAATAGCCATGCTGTCTGAATAAATGTCCGTTTTCATAAAGATAAAAGGCATCCTCCCGATCTAATGGATCAGCCGTATAAAAAATTGGTCCTTTATCTTTAAAATTGTCACTGTGTATTTTTTCTATTTCTCCGTCCGCAGCTGCAGCCTGCCCCGGTCTCGACAAAAACCACCCCAGTATATGCCTGTTTTTAAAATAATGATTGATTTTGTCATACAAGGCTGTCCATTCATCCGACGATAATTTGAACCGATCCTCTTTCCACTCCATCGGCACTACAGCAACTGCCGCACTGATAAAGTAAATATCCGTACTCTCCTTTTTGACCTTTTCACCAAGAAGAAGTGCTGCTTTTTGAAGAGCAGGCTTCTCTCCCGTCATCTGATTCAGATACGTCATCACATAATCTTCTATATATATTTTTATTTTTTCCCCGGGTGTACCTACCTGACGAATATTATTCGGCAATTGAACAGTATTATTTTCCTCACTCTTAATCTCAACCATGCTGTGCCTCCTTTTCACTTCCCTATGTTAGCATAAGCAGATGTGATTTTTTATCAAAGGCTGTCGGGCTGCCGCTCACAAATGATAGACAATACTGTTAATCCAATGCCGCTTCTTTATCTCCGGTATAAAATATAAAAAAAAGGAAAAACTCCTTTTAATCAAGATAAAAAAAGGATTTTTCCCATGTATTCATCTATATGGATCAACAGCGCACAGCCTGACGCTGCTGATATTTTCAGTCGAAATCTGCGATATTTACTTAACCGTGTCAACCCTCGGGGAAAACCACTGGCCTTTGCCTGCATCGGATCTGCCAACGTTCCCGGCGACAGCCTCGGGCCATTGATGGGGACCATCCTCACCAGACACGGGCTTCCAAATGTTTATGGAACAATGGAATGGCCGCTGAATGCCCTGACATTGCCCCATAACATGCCGTTATTAAAAACAGTTGAAAAAAAATACTGCCTCATCGCCATAGATGCCGCCATCGGAAATCCGGCGCAAAGCGGTCATCTCACGCTGACAGAAGGTGCACTCTTCCCCGGTTCAGCCCTTCGCAGACAGCTGCCGCCCGTTGGTCAGCTCCATATAACAGGTGTCTTTGACAATCTCACCCATCCCTCTGCCCTCACACTCCTGCCAGCGTTTTGTTATCCACTCACATACGCTATTTTGTCATTGCAGAATGAGGTCGCTATTTCCCACCGTCCGGCACTCTTTTAACGGCAATGAAAAATCTCCGACAAACTTTCGCGAGAATAGCTCATTTCATACCAGAAGTTTGTCGGAGATTTTTTCTTTATTTTCCTAACATATTTTCAACATCACTCTTAGCCACTTCACAAAGAGCCGCAATTTCTTCTATAGATTTTCCTTGGTCATGATAAGCAAGAACCAATGCATTAAGCAATTTATCCGCACGCTTCTTTTCACGTTGTGTCATTTCCTGTTCAATAAGACGTCCCTTTTGAACTCCTTCTTCATAACTAATTTCCTTTTCCGAAGCAATATGTGCGGCACTATCATATTCTTTAAATAACATATTGGTAACCTCCGCTCTGTGTGCACGTAAAAGCTCTGCAAGGACACCCTGATTTATACAATCCGTAACTGTTGACTCAATAGCATCATTAAGCGGCAAACCCTCCGCAATATTTTCACGCAAAACCGCCACAAACAGTGAATACTGATGAAGCAATGGGCAACGCTTAATCATCTTTGTGCTGTGTCCAGCGTTAATATTTACCATATGGGCCGTAAATTCTGCAGAAGATTTTCCAACAACATCTGTACCTGCCATACTGTCTGTTAACCGAAGAATTATTTCGTCCTCAGACTTTCTCAGACCATTATAAAAGACATAATAACGAGGAACGGGAATCGTCAACTGCTTACTGGCATACATATCCAGATGATTCTTTTCAATATATTTCTTAAAAGCCGAGCTCGTGTAAATAAAACCACGCAGCGGCATATTCGGATTATAGGTACTCTGATGCTCGAATATATTCAAATTCCAATCAATGAGAAAAGAAAGGTCATTCTTCATCCCCATGTACAGGAAATCACTCATCGTATAAAATTCAATCGCATCTGCATCCTGATAATCACTGTCATTGACGGCATTATAAAGCGAAAGTGCCGCCTCTTTATTATTGAAAATAAATCTGAAAAGACTGTCCTTATAATTACGGTTATAATTCGTATTATCCTGCATACACATTATATCAATAGAATCTCCTTTAATTATATCAAAACTCACCGGTGGTGCAACTATTATAAATCGATTCTCTTAAAAAGTTTGTCACAACGTGTAGTCGAATAAATTATTTTTAATGTCGAAAAAAGCCAATAATTCTTATCCTTCCCAGATAAAAATTATTGGCTTATCTTATAGTTCAGTTCTTCCCTCAAGGGCTCTCAGCAGCGTCACCTCATCGATATACTCCAAATCTCCGCCTACCGGCACACCGCTGGCGATCCTTGTCACCTTGATGCCCGTCGGCTTGATCAATTTGCTGATATACATCGCTGTTGTCTCACCTTCAAGGGTGGAATTGGTCGCAATGATCACTTCCGTCACATCTCCCTGAAGTCTTGTCATCAATTCCTTCAGACGAATATCCGACGGACCGATGCCAAGCATCGGCGAGATAGCCCCATGCAGGACATGGTAGACACCTTCATACTTCTGCGTCTTCTCATAAGCTGCCAGATCTCTCGGAGTCTCAACAACCATAATGACATGATGATCCCGCTTCGGATTAGCACAAATCGGACACAGTTCACTGTCTGTCAGATTCCAACAGCAGCTGCAGTAGCGAATCTTCTCTCTGGCTGAAACAATGGTTCCTGCCAGGTTCTGCACCTGATCCTTTGGCATATTAATAATGTGAAACGCCAGTCGCTGTGCGGATTTGGCACCGATTCCCGGCAGTTTCGATAATTCTTCAATCAGCTTGTTAATCTGATTGCTGTAAGCATCCATTAAAATCCAAAGCCTCCGCCAAGGCCGCCTGTAATCTTCGCCATTGATGACTGAGATACTTCATCCATCTTGCGAAGGGCTTCGTTGGCTGCTGCCATGATTAAATCTTCCAGCATTTCTACATCTTCCGGATCAACCACTTCAGGGTCAATTGTTACAGCAACAATTTCCTTCTTGCCAGAAACCTTTACCTTAACAGCACCGCCGCCTGCTGCTGCTTCAACTTCCTTCTCTTCCAGCTCTTTCTGAGCCTCTTCCATCTGACGCTGCATTCTCTGCGCCTGCTTCATTAAATTGTTCATATTACCAGGCATACCACCTGGGAAACCGCCTCTTTTAGCCATTGTTCTTCCTCCTGTTATAAGATACTATCTGATCATCACTCAAAGCCAGCTTTAAACCCAACTGTCTCTGAACAATATATATTTATATGAATGAATCAGCACTCTCTCCGATTATCTCACAAACAACCGAATTACGCCATACTAATCCTCATAAACAATGTCAATTCCCTGAAATGCCTGTACCGGATCAATAAACTGACTGGCATTCTCGGTCTTATTCAAAGGTACTGCATTCACCTTCACCAGCTTACCAACACGCTCACTGAGGGCATTCTCCAGAGCCTGACGATGACTCTCTTCCGCGAAATAACCATATCGCATATCATCCGCCAGCGCAATGATCAGCTGATTGTCCGGCCCTTCTGAAATGACAGCCCCTCTGAGCATCACTGCCATACTCGGTGTCAGATCACCGGTCACCTGCTTCCAACGATCGATAATCATCCGAAGATCTTCCGAGACTGCCTTCTGTTCCGGCTGCACCTGTACCCCATTCCCAGACTGCAGACCGCTTATGCCATCGGCATCTCCTCCGGCTGCACCGCCGCCCGAGGACTGTGAAGACACCACAATCCCCTTCGCTACTTTCTGTTCAAGAATAGCCAACCGGTTCAGAACTGCATCCAGATTCCGCTCCATGGCCGGATGACAGAGCTTGATCAATGCCACCTCCACAAGGACACGTTTCTGGGTAGAATAACGCACCTGCCCTGAAAGATCCGAAAAAATACGAATATACCGCATCAGTACCGACGCATCAATACCTGATGCCTCCTGACGCATCACTTCCAGCTGTTCCGCAGAGGCTTCCACCAGATCTGTCAGATCACCGGAGCTCTGCACCATCAGAAGATTTCTCAGATACCATGTAAAATCGACAACAAACTGCGTCAGATCCCGTCCCTGCATAACGATCTCATCTATCAGATGAATAACCCCTGAAACATCCTGACCGCAGATGCTCTTCAAAAGACTGCCGAAAACAGAGGTGTCCACTGCGCCAAGGACATCCAGCACATTCTCATACTTCAGTTTCTGTCCAATATAAAATGCGTTGCACTGATCCAAAAGGCTCAAAGCATCTCGCATGGAGCCATCCGCCATTCTGGCAACATAAGCCAGCGCTGCATCTTCTGCATCAATGCCTTCCGCATCAGCCAGTTCCCTCAATCGTCCGGCGATGGTTCCTGTGGAAATACGTCTGAAATCATATCGCTGACATCTTGAAAGAATGGTAATCGGAATCTTGTGCGCTTCCGTCGTTGCCAGAATAAAAATAACATATGACGGCGGTTCTTCCAATGTCTTCAAAAGTGCGTTAAAAGCACCAATGGAGAGCATATGCACCTCATCGATGATATAAACCTTATACTTGCCTTCTGAAGGAGAATAAGCCACTTCCTCTCGAATCTCACGGATATTGTCGACACCGTTGTTGGAAGCCGCATCAATCTCGATTACGTTCATAGAACGCTGCTCATTGACCGCACGGCACATGGCACATTCATTGCACGGGCTGCCATTCACAGGGTGTTCACAATTCACTGCCTTTGCAAAAATCTTGGCAATGGACGTCTTACCGGTTCCTCTTGTACCGCAAAACAGATAGGCATGTCCGATACGATTCATCTCTATTTGATTTTTCAATGTTGTAACGATATGATCCTGTCCTCTGACTTCGTCAAAATTCGATGGACGCCACTTACGATACAATGCCTGATAAGCCATAATCTACCGCCTCTATCTAAATTCATTATAGTTCATTACCGAAACTGATACCCATATCTCTTGCTTCGCGGATAATATCCGACTTCGGATCAACGGTCTTAAGTCTTCCGGCCACTTCCTTCAATGGTACCGGCATGATCTCATTATTCTTAAATGCTGCCATACAGCCATACTTACCCTCAAGGATCATTCGACCTGCCGCTGCTCCCAACCGAGTGGCTACCACACGGTCATAGGCATCCGGACTGCCGCCGCGCTGCGTATGACCCGGCACAACAATTCGTACTTCCTGACCCAGGGCATCCTGAATCTTCTTGCCAAGTTCATAGGAAACCGACGGGAACGGGCTGTTCGCCTTCTTCTTCTGGTATTCCTTCTTGGACAGCTGTGCATCTTCCTGGGAAATCGCGCCCTCTGCAACCGCAAGAATACTGAACCTCTTGCCAGCCTTGTTGCGCTGTTTCACCGCCATCAGTACCGCATCAAAATTGTACGGTATCTCCGGCAAAAGGATAATATCCGCACCGCCCGCAATACCTGCATGCAATGTCAGCCAGCCAACCTTATGCCCCATCAGCTCTACAATAAATACACGGCCATGGGATGCCGCTGTTGTATGAATACAATCAATGGCATTCGTTGCAATATCCACTGCACTCTGAAAACCGAATGTCATATCCGTTCCGTAAATATCATTGTCAATAGTCTTTGGCAGAGAAACAATATTCAAACCTTCTTCGCTGAGCAGATTCGCTGTCTTCTGAGTCCCATTGCCGCCAAGGATCACAAGGCAGTCAAGCTTCAGATTGCGATAAGTTGCCTTCATCGCCTCAACCTTGTTAAAGCCATTCTCACCTGGCACCCGCATCAGCTTAAACGGCTGTCTGGAAGAACCCAGAATCGTTCCGCCCTTTGTCAAGATACCGGAAAAATCATTCGGCTTCATCAAAATATAGTCATTATACATCAGACCTCTGTAGCCCTCTTCAAAACCAAAAATCTGTGTATCAGGATCCGCGTTATACAGTGTCTTCGCAACACCACGCATTGTTGCATTCAAAGCCTGACAGTCGCCGCCACTTGTCAGCATACCTACTCTCATCATTCACGCCATCTCCTTTGTTTAGAATACGTCCTCTTCTCTTGTTATACTATATAGTAAAATAAGCAGAAATTCAACCAGAAAATCATCCTCACAACACATGTTCTACATTTTTCACGAATATATGTTCTATTTTTCTACTTGACATGAGCAATTCACATGGTATAAGATAAAAGAACTTCTAAGTTATAGCAAATATTCTTTATGATTATTCGAGAAGGATGTGCGAGTGCAATGGGCAAAGTTATTAAAGATACACTTCATGCCAACGGAGTAGATATTGGTATTTATACGCAAGACTTTGAAAATGAATTTATTTCATTGACTGATATCGCCAGATATAAAAGCGATGATCCAACCGCAGTAATACAAAATTGGATGAGAAATCGAGATGTTATAGAATTTCTGGGGCTATGGGAAAGACTTCACAATCCTGATTTTAAACCCCTCGAATTCGAGGGGTTTAGAAAACAAGCAGGAGCCAATGCATTTACAATGTCGCCTAGAAAATGAAAGATTACCGCAGATTAAAAACTGACGAAAATAGTCGATTATCCTTGAACTGGAATTTAAATAGAGAAATTTCCAAACTGAACTATAGAATACATACAAATGCAATCAAACAAAATCTGCTTCCGCCAGAATTAACACCGACTCAGATTTCTTTTACTTATGCAAATGAAGCAGACATGTTGAACGTTGTTCTTTTTGGTCAAACTGCAAAACAGTGGAAAAATGAACATCCATCTGTCAATGGAAATATGCGAGATGAAGCAACACTGAATCAATTATTAGTACTTGCAAATCTTGAAAGTTATAATGCTATTTTGATTAACCAAGGGAAAACGCAAAAAGAACGAATGGAGTTGTTGCGTCAGTTAGCAATACAGCAATTACAAACATTAGAGAGCGTGAGTTTAAATAGTCTCCCCAGATTAGGAATAAACGCACAGAAAGATTAAATTGCAGCCGGATAACTTACAATCGTCACTCTCTATCCCAATATTTTTGAAAGGATTTTTTATTATGGCACCAACCAATTCTTATAATGCCGACAGTATTTCCGTGCTGGAAGGTCTCGAGGCCGTCCGCAAGCGTCCCGGCATGTACATCGGCAGTGTCTCCCGCAAGGGCCTGAACCATCTTGTCTACGAGATTGTTGACAACTCTGTGGACGAGCATCTGGCAGGTTTTTGCAGTGAGATCCATGTGACATTGAACAAAGACGGCTCCGCCACTGTTTCTGATAATGGCCGAGGTATCCCTGTTGGCATGCACAAGAAAGGCATTTCCGCGGAGCGTCTTGTATTTACAACCCTCCACGCCGGAGGTAAGTTTGATGATTCTGCCTACAAGACAAGCGGCGGTCTCCACGGCGTTGGCTCATCTGTTGTCAACGCATTGTCTGAATGGCTGGATGTGACGGTCAGCCGCGAGGGCTGTACTTACCACGACCGCTATGAGCGCGGTGTACCGACCATTCCGCTGGAGAAGGGACTTCTGCCTGTCATCGGCCGCACCCGCAAGACAGGCACCACGATTTCTTTTCTCCCGGACAAGGAGATTTTTGAAAAGACATGGTTCAAGGAAGATGAGATCAAGAGCCGTCTCCATGAAACTGCTTATCTTAACCCGGAATTAACTATTATATATGAAGACAAACGTGTCACACCTGAGGAACAGGAAGTTTATCATGAACCTGACGGTCTGGCTGGATTCATCCGCGACCTGAACCGCAATAAAGAAGCACTGCATGATATTGTCTACTTTAAAGGCAAGTCTGAAGGCATCACTGTTGAAGGTGCTTTTCAATATGTGAATGAATTCCATGAGAACGTCCTTGGTTTCTGCAACAACATTTACAACGCAGAAGGCGGTACCCACATTACCGGCTTCAAGTCCGCTTTCACGTCCATTATGAACGCTTACGCCCGTGAAATAGGCATTTTGAAAGAGAAAGACGGCAATTTTACCGGTGCTGATATACGAAACGGTATGACAGCCGTCATCTCCATCAAGCATCCGGACCCGCGTTTTGAAGGTCAGACCAAGACCAAACTGGACAACCAGGATGCTGCCCGTGCCACAGGCAAGATTGTCAATGAAGAAGTCGTTCGTTATTTCGACAAGAATCTGGATACCTTGAAGGTTGTGCTTTCCTGTGCAGAGAAAGCAGCCAAGATCCGTAAGACCGAGGAAAAGGCCCGTACCAACCTGCTGACCAAGCAGAAATTCTCCTTTGACTCCAACGGCAAATTGGCCAACTGTGAAAGCCGCAATGCCGATATCTGCGAGATCTTTATTGTCGAAGGAGATTCTGCCGGCGGCTCTGCCAAAACCGCCAGAAACCGCCATTTTCAGGCAATCCTGCCTATTCGAGGCAAGATTTTGAATGTAGAAAAGGCCAGCATCGACAAGATTCTTGCCAATGCCGAGATCAAGACCATGATCAATGCCTTCGGCTGTGGTTTTTCAGAAGGATACGGCAACGACTTTGACATCAGCAAGCTGCGCTACAACAAGATTATCATTATGGCCGATGCCGATGTGGATGGTGCGCATATCAGCACCCTGCTTCTGACACTTTTCTACCGGTTTATGCCGGAGCTGATTTATGAAGGCCATGTCTATATCGCCATGCCGCCGCTGTACAAGGCCATGCCGTCCAAGGGCAGGGAAGAATACCTCTATGATGATAAGGCCCTTGAGCAGTACCGCAAGACCCACAAGGGCAATTTCACCCTGCAGCGCTACAAAGGTCTTGGTGAAATGGATGCTGCACAGCTCTGGGAGACAACTTTGAACCCTGAAACCCGTATCCTGAAGAAGGTCGAGATTGAAGATGCCCGAATTGCATCCGATATTACCGGCCTGCTCATGGGTCCTGATGTACCGCCGAGAAAGGCATTCATCTACAAGCATGCCCATGATGCCGAACTTGATATTTAAGGAGGAAATGCATGATGCAGGAACAGATTATTCGCACGGATTATGCAGAAGTCATGCAGAAATCCTACGTAGATTACGCCATGAGCGTTATTATATCCAGAGCACTTCCGGATATCCGGGACGGCTTAAAGCCCGTTCAGCGCCGTACGCTATATGATATGTATGAACTGGCTATCCGATACGACAAGCCATACCGTAAATGTGCCCGTATCGTTGGTGATACAATGGGTAAGTATCATCCTCACGGTGACAGCTCCATTTACGATGCCCTTGTTGTTATGGCCCAGGAATTCAAGAAGGGCATGCCCCTGGTAGACGGCCACGGCAATTTCGGCTCCATCGAAGGTGATGGTGCCGCCGCCATGCGTTACACTGAAGCGCGTCTTCAGAAAGTCACTCAGGAAGTTTTCCTGGCGGATCTTGACAAGGACGTTGTAGACTTTATGCCGAACTTTGATGAGACAGAGAAAGAGCCGACGGTTCTGCCTGTCCGTCTGCCGAATTTCCTTGTCAACGGTTCTGACGGTATCGCTGTCGGCATGGTGACAAGTACCCCGCCGCATAATCTCGGCGAAGTCATCGATGCTGTCAAAGCCTACATGAAGAATGACAAACTGACCACCGCTGACCTGATGCAGTACATCCAGGGACCGGATTTTCCTACCGGCGGTATCGTAACGAACAAAGACGAATTACTGAATATTTACGAAACCGGCAGCGGCAAGATCAAGCTTCGGGGTCGTGTTGAGATTGAGCAGGACAAAGGCGGCAAGCTTCGCCTTGTCATCACCGAGATTCCTTATACAATGATCGGTGCCAATATCGGCAAATTTCTCAATGATGTTTATGCCCTTGTAGAAAGCAAGAAGACAACGGACATCATCGATATTTCCAATCAGTCCTCCAAGGAAGGAATTCGTATCGTTCTGGAACTGAAGAAACAGACAGACGTGGACAATCTGCTGGCACTTCTCTATAAGAAGACACGTCTGGAAGATACTTTCAGCGTGAATATGCTGGCCATCGCCGACGGACGCCCGGAGACACTTGGTCTCAAGAGCATTATTGAATATTTCCTTGATTTTCAGTATGACCTGACCACCCGCAAGTACCAGAAGCTTCTTGCCAAGGAACTGGAGAAACAGGAAATCCAGGAAGGTCTCATGCGTGCCACCGATATCATTGACCTGATCATCGAAATCCTGCGTGGCAGCAAGAATATCAAACAGGCCAAAGCCTGCCTGATGACAGGCACTACCGAAGGCATTCGCTTCAAGAGCAAGGCCTCTGAAAGAGCCGCTTCTGCCCTTGATTTTACAGAACGTCAGGCCACTGCAATCCTCGAGATGCGTCTGTACAAGCTGATCGGTCTGGAAATGGATGCCCTGCTGAAAGATCATGATGCTACTTTGAAGAATATCGCTTCCTACAAGGATATCCTTGAGAATCATAAGAGCATGTCCCGGGTCATCAGTCATGACCTTGATATGATCAAGAAGACTTATGCCACACCGCGTAAAACCTCTATCGAGAATGTGGGTGCCGCTGTCTATGAAGAAAAGAAAGCCGAAGCTATGGAAGTCGTTGCTCTGATTGACCGTTTTGGCTATGCTAAGACCATAGATAAGGCTACTTTTGAGCGCAACAAGGAAGCCGCACTCTCCGAAAGCAAATATGTCATCAGCTGTATGAATACAGATAAGGCCTGCATCTTCACCGATACCGGACGTCTTCATCTGATCAAGATTACTGATATGCCGTTCGGACGTTTCCGTGACAAATCTATTCCGCTGGACAACCTGGGCAACTATGACAGCTCCGGCGAGAATATCATTCATATATGCAATCTGGCATCCATTCAGGATTCCATGATGTTATTTGCCACCAAAACCGGTATGTTGAAACTGGTCAAAGGCAGCGAATTTGATGTATCCAAACGAACCGTTGCCGCCACCAAGCTGGCCGACGGCGACAGCATCATTGCCATCTGCACTGCCGACAACTTCAACCAACTTGTTCTTCAGACTGAAAACGGCTACTTTATCCGCTTCCCGATGATGAACATCCCTGAAATGAAGAAAACTGCCATCGGCGTCCGCGGCATCAGCCTCGGTTCCGGTGACAGCGTCAAAGCTGCTTATCCACTGGACAGCAGCCAGGAATGCACCATTATCCACAATGAAAAGGAATTACTGTTGAATAAGTTGAAACTTGTCAACAGAGGCGGAAAAGGCACAAAAGTCCGCATCTAATTTAAATCAAACAGTTGGCTCCTGTAACCTTAGCATTTTCGAAATTTTGCTGCACCGCATATTATTAACAGCTTCTGCGCAAAACTCGCCCTTACGGGCTCAGACATTGCTTCGAAGCTGTTGCTATGCTCGCAAAATTTCAAAAATTACGCTAAACGTTTACAGGAGCCAACTGTTTGATTTTATATTATTCTTCTCTCTTTTATTTCCTAAGGCACAAATTACAACTTGCCCACTTATCTATCCAGCACCATCTGGTTATATTCCAGGAATCTGAAGCCCCAGCGCTCATAAAGGCGTTTGGCGTTGACATTACTTTCTGTGACTTCGATTCTGAAGCGCTTGTATTCCGGATAATGGTCCACAATCCAGTGATAGGCTTTTGTGCCGTACCCTTTTCCCCGGCATTCCGGTGTAAAGTACATTTCTTCCATGAACATACACATTCCGCCGACTTCCGATGCATAATAGCCGGTCACATAACCATATCCGACAACTTTCTCATCTTCCAGCATCACCAGACCGCTGATATATGGCATCGTCGGGTCTGTGGCCGCATCAAATGTACGCTCCAGCACTGCTGTGTCTACATCGTGTTCAACTGCCGGACTATGATAAAAGGTAATCACCATCGGCATAATGACCGCTTTATCTTCCGGTTTCATTTCTCGGATATTAAACATACTATTTCCCCCATTCCTTCTATATTCTACAACAATTTCTATCTCATATCCGTCCAGCATGGCGGAAGATTCTGAACTTTCATACGAATCGGCTCAGGATATGTCTGTCCCTTCAAATCCAATTCGACTTTCTCAATGACTTCCGGCTCAACCGGTTCATTGACCTCAACCCCCGGAATCGGGAAATCAACAGGTCTTGTCTTCACTTTCTCAAGACGCCGTATCTCATCCATGCCTTCAATAACTTTTCCAAAAACAGGATAGATTCCCTTATGATCCGGGCAGTCACGCAGCGGGAAAAAGAATTCGCAGCTGGCCAGTCCATCCTCACCATAACCGCCCATGCAGACACAGCCCGGATGGGAATCCAACGGTTCGATCTCCGGATGCAGTTCAAACTCATTCGGAATCAGATACTGGCACTCCTTGTGTCCAAATGCCTGGTACGTCACGTCCACCCAGTTGCCCGGAACAATTCTTTGAATCGCATGGTGATCCATAAATCCCCGGGATGCCGCATAAATAAAACTGTTGACAGTATTCGGCGCAGCTTCCGGCAAAAGTTCAATCACAATTTTACTGCCGTTGGCCATATGTAAAGTCGCTGTAGGATGTGTATTCATAGGTATTTGCCTCCATAATAAAACAAAGAATGTGCCTCGGCATATTCCTTTAAACCAACAAAGCGTACTTCACATCTTCTCAGATGCAAAGTACACTTTCTCTTATTTTCTCACTTATTCATTGTATCATTCTTCAATATCTGATGCAAGCCCGGACAAGCGCCAACAAATTAACCGATAATCTGAAGTTCCTTTGGATAGTGATTCAGCACCTCACAGCCATCCTCTGTCACCAGCACCAGATCTTCCACACGGACACCTGTATCATCTGTCAGATAAATACCCGGCTCAATAGAGAAAATCATACCCGGAACGGCTTTGTCTGTATTCACAGAAGAAACATCACCAAACTCATGCTCTGAAAGTCCGATAAAATGACCCAGACGATGGTTAAACTGCGGACCGTAGCCTTCATCAGTGATCAGCTGACGGGCTGTATTGTCCAATTCACAAAGAGGAATGCCCGGTTTGATCTTGGCAATGGCCGCTTCATTCGCCTTGCGGACTGTTTCATAAATATGACGATGTTCGTCACTCACTTCCTTGAAGTAGAAAGTACGTGTCATATCAGAACAATAGCCCTTTCTGATGCATCCCACATCAAAGAGAACACAGTCACCCACCTTCAATACCGTATTGTCCGGTTCATGATGCGGGTCTGCTGCATTGGCACCAAAAGCAACCAGCGGTTCAAAGGAGTAACCGTCCGCACCCAAATCCATATAAATCTTCAGCATCTGGTCTGCCAGTTCTTTCTCTGTAACACCTTCATGGATAATGGCCTTGAACTGTGCCATGGCCTTGTCGTTGATGTCTGAAGAAATACGCATCAGTTCCTGCTCTTCTTCATCCTTGATGCCTCTTGTATTGTCCACAGCCAGAGAAGCATTGACAAACCCGGCTGCTGCTTTCATCTCCATCAGCGGCAGCAAAAATCTTGCTTTCAGTTCTTTATCCACACCCAGAGGTGCATCTTTGTCGAGATACTTGGCCACGATCTCCATAGCAGGATCTGTGTCGGAATACCATACCTTTTCAATACCCACTTCCTGAGGTACTGTAAATAATCTGTTCAGGAAAAAGGCATGATGGCCGTCTTCTCTCAGATATAAACCATAAAAACGTTCAAAAGGTGACACATAAACACCGGTGAGATAATAAATGGACATCGGATCAACGATCAGCATCTGATGCAGTCCCATTTCCTTCAGGGCTGCCATAATTCTGTCTACTCTATTCTGCTTCATAGCAAATGCTCCTTTCAAATCTTCATCTGCCGTCAAGTATATCACTTTCTATAGTGGTTTTCTATAGTTTATCTGACTTTCGTAAATTTTATTATTAACGCATCAAAGTTTTCAACGCTTTAACCGCATTTTCTCCGGCAATTCGGCCTGAATTAACCGCAAAGCCGAAACCGTGTCCACTCATGACAACATTGTATACGTCCGCATCTGCGCCGCCGAAATCCACACCGGCTACATAAAGATTCTCAACCGGTTTGTAATCACCGCCTAAAGCTTCAAAGCGTTCATTGACACGAATACCGCCATGGGTGATCAGCATGTCTTCTCCAGCCTTAATGGCATAATAAGGGCCTTCCTCCATAGACAGCATATAACGCTTATCCTTGGCAAACCAACCGTCTCTTCCTTCCTTGCAGAAGCCGTTGTATTCCTCCATAGACGCTTTCACTGTTTCTTCATCACAGCCGATAAACGCAGCCAGTGCTTCATAACTGTCTGCTTTGCAGAGAACACCGTCCGCAATGGCCTGCTCCATAGTAGTGTCCAGTCTTTCTTCCACATTCGGCGGCATATGAATCGTCTCAATCATATCCTTGCCGTCGCTCAGGGTCTGGTCTAACAATGCCTGATTGAAAACAACCCATACCTGACCATCCGGCTGACGCAGGCAGGCATTAAAGGATACTGCAAAATTATACACAATCCCTTCATCTGCAAAACGTTCACCAAAACGATTCAGCCACACATTGTATGGTTTGCCTAGGAAAAGATTCAGCGCATCATATCCCTTAATCTTCGGTGCTGCCGCTTCCATGGTAAAGTTGCCTTCCACTTCCGCACCCGCCTCAAGCGCCATTCGGATACCATCTCCCGGATGACGCATGCCGCCGCCCTGGCCTACCAGTTCACGCTTAAATCCTGGGTAATATTTTTCAACCATTTCATCGTTGCCCGCAAAACCGCCTGTACACAGAATCACCTTCTGTGCCTTGATCACCACTTCGCCGTCCTTCATCTCACACACAGCGCCGCAGACACTGGCTTTTTCGTCTTTAAGTAAAGTTTTACCCTTGGCGCCTGTGAGAATGCGCACGCCTTTTTCTTCGCAGATTCTTTTCAGATTGCGGATGACGCAATGCCCCACATTCTCCTCAGCCTCTGTAATATGAAAAACCTCCGGTATCTGGTTCGGGATATGATGCACCACGTCGCAGAATTCAACACCTCTGTCCATCAGCCAATTGACGGTATCCCCACTCTTGTCAATCAGTGTACGGATAATCCTGCCGTCAATCTTCCAATGGGAATAATTCATACAATCCCTGAAAATCTGATCTCTGTCCGCAAAAACAAGCTTCTTGCGCTGTATCTTGCTGTCCACACCAAAAATGCCTCTCGGGAAAAGGCCGTTTCCGCCCACCGCCGCATTCGCTTCCGCAACCGTTACCTCTGCACCCATCTCTGCTGCTGCAACAGCCGCCGCCATGCCGGACGCGCCGCCGCCGATAATCAAAATCTCTGTCTTCAATTCCATGTCAGAACCTCCTGTAGTCATTTTATTTCCTGCACTTTTATTAAAAATACACCAGCTAATAGCCATCTGAAAGCACTTTATAAAAGTCCATCTTTACAGTACATTTTTGATACTAAGTACATGATACATGTGAGGTCTGAACTTGTCAATTACGCAGAAATATCTAACATAGTACGCCCAAGCATACCGCGGAATTTCATCTTCCACTCATCAAAATTATCATAGCCAGCTGCGAAACACACACATCAAAAAGACCGCTGCCTATTCACAGATTCATAGCAGGTGCTGCGATTGCGGTCGGTACTTAGGTGGTGTCTTTTACCACCTTATGTACCGCTGCCAGCAATCGGCAACGCAAGTGTGCCTGCTATGAATCTGTGAATAGGCAACGGTCTTCGTAAAATATTGTGTTTCGCAGCGTCAATTATAATTTTAGAACTGTTTTCGCAATTTCGGATCCAGCAGATCGCGGAGTCCATCACCAATGAAGTTGGCCCCCACAGCCATTGTAAAGATTGCCAATCCAGGGAATCCTGCCACCCAGAATTTATTGAAGTACTGAACACCATCAGATACCATCATACCCCATTCAGGTGTTGGCGGAGCAGAACCCAGACCAAGGAAGCTCAATGTGGAGAACATCAGAATCTGATTACCGATATCCGTTGTCGCCATGATCAAAACAGAAGTAATACTGTTTGGAATGATTTCCTTTAATAAGATACGGATTCTTGACGCACCAAGCGCTTCCGAAGCAGTAACGTATTCATTTTCACGGACGCTCAGCACCACGCTTCGCATGACACGGGCATAAGACGGCCATGCAACAATAACAAGAGCAAACATGGTGTTAAACAGGTTGGAACCCATGACTGCATTGATAATCATTGCCAGGATCAGTGACGGGAAAGACAGAATCATCTCTGAAAGACGCATCATGACATTGTCCACAGCACCACCTACATAACCGGCAATAGCACCGTAAATCGTACCGATACAGCCTGCGATCACAACCGTCAGACAGCCTGCCAGCAATGAATAACGTCCGCCGTAGATCACACGGCTGAAAATGTCACGTCCAAAGTTATCTGTACCAAAGATATGCGCCGCTGAAGGCGCTTTTAATCTCAGGGTCAGATCCTGGACAACCGGATCATAAGGTGCCACAAAAGGGGCGATAATAGCCATGATGATCCAAAACAGACAGATGATGACGCCGAAAGTGAAAAGATAATTGGACTTAAACATTTTTTTCAAAGAATGTAACATCTAACTGCACCTCACTCTCGGGTCAATGATACCGTACAGGATATCGACCACTGTATTAATAATCATATAATTCAGCGCAATCAGCAGCGCCACGCCGATAATCGACGGATAGTCATTGGACAGGACGGACTGATACGCAAACTGACCAACTCCCGGCCAGTTGAAAATTGTTTCAACAAGTACCATACCGCCAAGGAGATTGCCAAAACCAAGACCAATAACCGTCAGTACAGGAATCAGTGCATTGCCAAGCGCATGATGGATGATCAGTCGAACATTTGACAGACCTTTTGCACGGGCTGTACGGATGTAATCTGTGGACATAACATCCAACAGATTGGAACGTGTTGTTCTGGTGATCAGGCCCATGGTAAAGGCAGCCAGAACTGTACCCGGAAGAATCAGATGTCTCAGGGCATCCAGTGCCTTCGGAATATCACCCTCAAGCAGACTGTCGATAACAAAAAATCCTGTTACTGTCTGCGGTGCACTGAATGCATTGCCAAGACGGCCCGGTCCCGGCAAGATCTGCAGTTTGTAATAAAAGAAATACAATACAAGCAGTGCGAACCAGAAACTTGGCAGGCTGACACCTGTAACAGAAATCGCACGCACGATCTGATCAAGAATACTATTTCTCTTAATCGCAGAAATCACACCAAATAAAATACCAAACAGGGTTGCCAGAATGATGGCAAATACTGCCAGTTCGATCGTCGCCGGATAGCAGCGTGCCAATTCACTTAAAACTGCATTGTTGGTACGGATAGATGTACCCAGATCAAAATGCAGCAGATTCTTCATGTAGTATACATACTGCACAATAATCGGCTGATCCAGTCCGTATTTTGCCTTATAGGCGGCCACAATTTGAGGATCACCCAATGCTCTCTGGCTCAGATTGGCGGTTACCGGATCGCCGGGAACCAGTTTTGTCAATATAAAAACCAACGTCGCCACACCGAACAGCATAATCACAAGGTATACAAGTCTTTTTCCTATAAACTTCAGCCGTTCCATACGACACCTCTCTCTCTTTCGTTTTAGCTTTCCGACAGCAGACTGCGCATCGCTTATCTGCCGCCAAACATCTGATGAACAGATATTTCCGTCAGTCAACTGTTGCCTCCGAACATAAAAAATGTCCTGAACCAGCCGACTCACGGCAGCATCTGTTGCCGTCCTGTTTAAAATCCACAGGGCGCAGAAGCGATTTCCGCGCCCCGTGGAGAAATCATCCGAAAATGATGGATTATTTGATTGTGATCTGTGTCAGATCCAGTGAATATGGATCAGAAGCAGCGACACCGTCAAGTCTTGTGTTGTATGCAATATGTGCAGGTGCCTGAGCGATCATAAGCCATGGACCGTTCTCATATGTATCGTCCTGAATCTTTTCAAGAACAGCAATACGTGCATCGTTGTCTGTTGCATTCAGTGTATCTGCGTAAAGCTGAGCCAGATCAGGATCCATATCTGTTGTCCAGCCTGCTCTTAAACCAACGGACTGACCTGGAAGGAATTCAAGCTGTACGTTAGGATCGTTGTAATCTGTTGACCAGTACATAACTGTGAAACCGATCTTGCCGTCACGGTAATCATCGCCAAAACCTGCTGCCCATGGCTGGGAAACGATATTGACATTGATGCCGATCTGAGAAAGGTCATCTTTAACCTTCTGAGCAAGGTCTGTCAGAAGAACACCTTCCATATCAAGGTCACAAACAGGCATGTCGATATCAAAACCATCCGGATAGCCTGCATCTGCTAAAAGCTGTTTTGCTTCGTCAATATTAGTGTAATCTGCAGGGCGCTGTCCTTTTGCACCCATGAAACCATCCTGGATGATGGAATAAGGTGTCTCTGCGCCTTCACCGACGATTGTCTGGATACCTGTGTAATCCAGTGCTTTACGGATAGCCTGCTGTACCTTTGGATTAGAAACAGGGCCGCCGTATTCTTCGTTCATATTCATCAGAAGGAAACCAACTGTCTTTGTTGCAGTGTTGATCTTGGCAACATTGTCGCCTGTCAGTTCAGACATTGTATCATCTGTCATGTTCATGGCAATATCAAGGTCACCTGAAGATAATGTCATCATCTGTGTATTGGCATCCGGCTGGATCTTGATGACATATTTGTCAACATTTGTAGACTCACCCCAGTAGTTAGGGTTCTTCTCAAGAACGATTTCAGAATCAGGTGTATAGCTTGTCATGATGTACATACCTGAACCTGCACTTGCTGTGTCAAGATAAGCCTGTGCTGTATCTGTTGAAGAAGCATCTGCTGCATCTGTACCGCCATGTTCCTTAACAACCGCGCTGTCAAGAACTGCCAGCGAGCTGTATGTCAGCTTGGAAAGGATTGCACTGTCAGGCTGTGTCAGATGGAAAACAACTGTGTAATCATCCGGTGTTTCAATGCTGTCGATAGTATCGCAGATGAAGGATGGATTACCCTGAAGATTCTTGCAACGATTAATACTGAAAGCAACATCGGCAGATGTCATTTTATTGCCGCTTGCAAAGGTAACATTTTCTTTCAGTTTAACTGTTAAAGTCTTATTGTCCTCTGAGAATTCATAAGAATCTGCCAGACAAGGTTCTGCTGCACCGTCATTGCTGTAGAACTTGAAAAGATTCTCATAACATGCATTAATAACAAGCGGTGGATATTTCTCGTAAACATATCCTGGATCCAGTGTGGAGAATCCGGCACCGATTGCCACTGTTACTGTTGTGCTTCCGCCTGCTGCTGAATCGCTTCCAGCTTCTGAAGAAGCAGCATTTGTCTCGCCTGATGCAGGTGCTGCTGCGTCAGATGAACCGCCGCCGCATGCTGTGCAGCTTAAGACTACAGCAATGCCCAGGGCCATTGCTAAAAATTTCTTTTTCATAACCTTAACCTCCTAAATAGAAATTTCTTATGTATGGTGATTGCGAAATACTCCGTTATGTAATGCCTACCTGTTTGTCGGCCGTTTCCGCAATTATCATCAAATTAAAAATCATTCATACAAATGGCAGGCCACATAATGTCCCGGCGCCACTTCCTTGAGTTCCGGTGCCGTCTGTCTGCACTTGTCGCAGGCCTTCGGACATCTTGTGTGGAAATGGCATCCTGAAGGCGGATCATAAGGGCTCGGCACTTCACCTTCCAGATGAATCCGCTCCTTCTGTTCTTCCTGATCAACCTGAGGAATCGCTGACAGCAATGCCTCTGTATAAGGATGATAGCGTTTTTCATAAAGCTGATCGTAATTGGCGATCTCAACCATTTTGCCGAGATACATAACGCCGACACGGTCACTGACCTGATAAACAACATTCAGATTATGTGAAATGAAGAAATAGGTTAATCCCAGTTTCTCTTTCAGTTCCTGCAAAAGGTTCAATACCTGTGCCTGAACAGAAACATCCAGTGCGGATACCGCTTCATCACAGATAATAATCTGGGGTTCCAGTGCCAGCGCCCTGGCAATACCGATACGCTGTTTCTGTCCACCGGAAAGCTCATGCGGATATCGGCTCAGATGATAACTGTCCAGCCCCACCAGCTGCAGCAGTTCCATAATCTTCGCATCCACATCAATCTTGCCTTTGAGGTTGTGAATTTCAAAAGGCTCCATCAAAATCTGCTTGATGGTTCTTCTTGGATTGAGACAGGCCGACGGGTCCTGGAAAATAATCTGGGCTTCCTTGCGCATTTCCTTTAACTGTGCACCTTTCAAACCTGCAATATCTGTCCCGTTTAAATAAATATGACCATCTGTCGGCTGCTGGAGTCTGATCAGTGTCCTGCCAAGGGTACTCTTACCGCATCCGCTCTCGCCGACAACACCAAAGGTCTCACCTTTCATGATCTCAAAGGATACATCATCAACGGCTTTGACTGTCTGGCCCCTTTTCTTGCCTTTAAAATAAACTTTGACATGGTCGGCTTTCACCAGCACTTCTTTGTCATTTGCTGCCATCAGCTAACCCTCCTTCTTCTCGGCTGCATCCGCATACAGCCAGCATCTTACCTGACGTTCTTCCGACAGCTGTACAACCGGCGGCTCGCCCTGCTTGCACTGTTCTGTCGCATGCGGACATCTCGGCCAGAAACTGCATCCCGAAATCTGCTCTGTCGGATTCGGCACAACGCCCTCAATAGTCTCAAGGGGCGGACGATCCTTTGTAATTCTCGGAATCGCACTCATCAGGCCGACTGTATAAGGATGCTTCGGATCACTGAAAAGCTCTCGAACAGGGGCTTTTTCAACAATTCGTCCGGTATACATAACAATGACCGTATCACACAGCTCACTGACAACACCTAAGTCATGGGTAATGAAGAGAACTGATGTATTCATCTGCTCATTCAAACCTCTGATCAGATCCAGGATCTGTGCCTGAATCGTCACATCAAGGGCCGTTGTCGGTTCATCGGCGATCAAAATCTGCGGTTGGCAAGCCAACGCCATGGCGATCATAACACGCTGTCTCATACCACCGGACATCTGGTGCGGGTACTCATGGGCCCTCACTTCCGGGTTGGCAATCCCCACTGCCTGCATCATACGAATGGCCTCTTCCATGGCCTCCTTCTTATTCATTCCGCGGTGGAGACGAAGCGACTCTGCAATTTGCCTGCCGCACTTGATGATCGGATTCAGGGAAGTCATTGGCTCCTGAAAGATCATGGAGATCTCATTCCCCCGGATTTTCTGCATATCTTTCTCTGATTTCTTCACAAGATCCTGTCCCTTATAAAGAATCTCTCCGCCGACAATCTCACCTGGAGGATTCGGGATCAGCTGCATAATACCAAGAGAAGAAACACTCTTACCGCTTCCGCTCTCGCCGACAATGCCGAGCTTTTCACCTTTATGTAATGTATAATTCAAATGATTAATGGCTTTGACCGTGCCTTCCACAGTCTTAAATTCCACGCATAAATCTTTGATCTCTAATATTTTCTCACTCTGATTCATGGTCTGATCACATACCTTCCATTTATCCATCAAACTGCATCATCTATTCACACCGTGTCAATGTCTTCTTTTGCATAATGTGACTGTACACTTTAAAACGCCTTTGTACGCCAAATCGCTTTCGTACTTCGATGCGCCAATACGTTATAAGTATATCTTTTTACAGTTTTTTATATGTATAACAAAAAAGATACCATACTTTATTTCAGAATTCAACACAATTCTTTCACAAATATAAAAAAATCCCCTAGTGTTCCCAGAGGAAATACTTATGAAAACTTTTTTGAGTACAGTCCCAAAATATTAAAAAGTATTTTCACAAGAAGAATACATTGTCTGAATTATGATATACTAAATGTGTATATGTACAGATAAAATTTTATTCATAATGAATATTTTATTTATTGAGGTACCTAACTATCCCGAAAGAAGGAATTTATATGTCTTTTTTGGAATGTCTTCTCCGACTGACAGCCTGGCCGATGACACCGCCGGTTCTTTACGGGCCTTTTCATTTGCTCGCAGCCTTTGGCGGAAGCGCTGCGGCTATTTGGGCTGCATGGCTTTTCTCCCCTAAAGATCATCCAAATACAAACACTCGTATTCATCAACAGAAATTTGACCGAATCATGCTGATTTCCGGTGTAATTCTTCTGATCGGCGAATTATATAAACAGCTGATGAATTTTTATGTTGTCAATGGCCACGTTTATGACTGGTGGATTTTTCCATTTCAACTTTGCAGTCTCCCCATGTATCTGTGTCCCCTGTTGATCATGATACATAACGAAAAAAGGCACAGAATTCTCTGTACCTTTTTGCTTGATTTCAATATGATGGGGGCTGTTGCCACCTTTATCGACCCCTCCGGTATTTTTCATCCGTACTGGATGCTGACACTGCATGGCATCCTTTGGCATCTGATGTTGATTTTTGTCGGATTCGTCATTATTTTCAGTCACGAAGCCGATCTTACAACCAGAGGCTTCCTTCGGACACTGCCACTTTTTGCCTTTTTCTGTCTGGCAGCCGAAGTTCTGAATGGTATCCTGCATCGCTTCAGCGCCGCCAACCTGTTCTATATCTCCCCATGGGAAATGTCCACCCAGCTGCTCTTTGGCGATATCGATCGGATACTCGGCCGTCCGATAGGCATTCTCCTGTACATTCTTGCGATGGCTGCCGGCGCCTGGCTCATTCATAATGTTGCCAGAAAGATTACCGCTGTCTGTCTCACCGCCAAATCACTTTAATATTTTTCATCCGTTATACAATCCCCGTTATCCGCATCAGATAAATACCAATCGTCATAACAATAACGGAACACGGTACTGAGGCCAGTATGGCATTGGCCGCCAGGCCATCGTCGCCGCCCATGCTCTTGGTCATAATAAACACATTCATGGCCGTCGGCACTGCAAACAGAACGAACACCGTCACGATTTCTTCCGTCGGCATACCCAGGAAAATCGCCAACAGTGTCATCACAACCGGCCCAAGGATCAACTTGAACAATAGCGCCAGACGGATGGCTTTCCCTTCTCCCTTGACCGAATTATCCACCATTCTGGCTCCGATCATCAGCAGTGCCATCGGTGTTGAGATGGCCCCGAGATAAGTCAGGGATTTCTCAGCCGCATAAGGCAGCGGAAGCCCGGTCATGGCATAGAGTACACCAAAAATAACCGCCAGGATCATCGGATTCTTTAAAATATTTAAAAGCAGCTTCCCCGGCTTCATGCCTGACATATCGCCGCTATATATAGAAAGGATCAGAACACCCAAAATATTGTAAACCGGCATGATAAATGTCAGCACAAGCACAGAACAGGCCACATGATCTGTCTGAAGAATATTCTCGATGATCGGCAATCCGATATAAATATAATTGCCTCTGTATGCACTGTGTACTGCTGCTGCAATCTTCCTGCCGTCATGAATACAATGGCTGATCACCAGCCACGCCAAAAGAAAAACGCCGATGGTTCCGCCGACTGTCACAAGGATAAATCGGGGATTCATCAGCTCAGTAAAATCACTTCCGGCCACGTCCAGAAACATCCGGGCCGGAAGTGCATAATAAAACACAACATTGGAAATAGAACCGACGAAATGCTCATCGACGGTTCCTCTCCGCCGCATAAAATAACCAATCGCAACAACAATAAAAACGGGCAGAATGGTATTCACACTAAAAATCAGGTCATTCAACATTTCGCCCATAGCATTTCTCCTGTTTTAAAGAACTAAAAATTACAATTCGCAGTTGTTGACTGTACGTGGGAATGGGATAACGTCTCTGATATTGCCCATACCTGTCAGGTACATCACGCATCTCTCGAAACCGAGGCCAAAACCTGCATGACGTGTTGAACCATATTTTCTCAAATCAAGATAGAAGCTGTAATCTTCCTCCTTCAGGCCCAGTTCTTTCATACGTGTCAGCAGCTTGTCGTAATCATTCTCACGCTCACTGCCGCCGATGATCTCGCCGATACCAGGCACCAGCATATCCATAGCAGCAACTGTCTTGCCGTCCGGATTCTGTTTCATATAGAATGCCTTGATATCCTTCGGATAGTCTGTCACAAATACAGGGCGTTTGAAGATCTTCTCTGTCAGATAACGCTCATGCTCTGTCTGAAGGTCGCAGCCCCAGCTGACTTTGTAATCAAATTCATCATTGTGCTTCTCCAGCAGTTCAATGGCCTCTGTGTAAGTCACACGGCCGAAATCAGAAGTTCTCACATGCTCCAGTCTTTCAAGAAGGCCCTTGTCCACAAACTGATTGAAGAACTTCATTTCCTCAGGTGCATGCTCCAATACATAGCCGATAACATACTTCATCATGCTCTCTGCCAGTTCCATATCATCCTGAAGATCAGCAAAAGCGATTTCCGGCTCGATCATCCAGAACTCAGCCGCATGGCGGGTTGTGTTGGAATTCTCAGCACGGAATGTTGGTCCGAATGTGTAAATGTTGCGGAATGCCATAGCAAATGTCTCGCCGTTCAACTGACCGCTGACAGTCAGGTTCGTTGGTTTGCCGAAGAAATCCTCTGAAAAATCAACCTTGCCCTCTTCATTCTTCGGTACGTTGTTCAGGTCCATCGTTGTCACCTGGAACATCTCGCCGGCACCTTCGCAGTCACTGCCTGTGATCAGCGGTGTATGCACGTATACAAAATCTCTCTCCTGGAAAAACTGATGGATCGCATAAGCAATAAGAGAACGCACTCTGAACACAGCTTCAAATGTATTGGTTCTCGCTCTTAAATGTGTCAGTGTACGAAGATATTCAAATGTATGTCTCTTCGGCTGCAGCGGATAATCCGGTGTGGAAGCACCTTCGATCTCAACTGTCTCAGCCTGGATCTCAAATGGCTGCTTCGCCTTCGGTGTAGCCACCAGCTGGCCCTTAACAATCACAGCTGCACCTACGTTCAGATGGCAGATGTCGCTGAAATTCGCCATAGCATCATGGAAAACAACCTGTAAAGGCTCAAAATAAGTACCGTCATTCACAACAAGGAAACCAAATGTCTTGGAATCTCTGATGTTGCGCACCCAGCCGCCGATTTCGACTGTCTGACCGAGATAATTGTCGCGATTTCTGAAAATCTCTCTGATTGTTGTTAACTTCTGCATATAAAATTCCTCCGAATTGATTTTAAAATAGATGATAATACGCAATTACTTTTATTCTACCACAGCTTTCCGCAAAATACTATGCTATTATTTCGTCTATATGGGGCATTTACAATTTTTCCCACAAAAAAGAGATACCTGCCTTTACTTTCATAAAAAATGCGTCGTTTACATTTTCTGACACAAAAAAACAGAGATGTTTTCATATTAAATATATGGTATACTGATAACAGTTTTAATGAAAAATCATCCGAAGGAGGTTGTTAACAGTTAAATATAAATTATAAAATCATATAAGTCGGTGCTGAGTTTTATAAGATATTAGAGTAGAATATTATTGAAAGGAGTTGATACTTTGAGTAAATATTATTCTATACATGAATTTTCAAAAATTATAGGCGTATCTGCTCAGACATTACGAAATTGGGATGCCAATGGAAAACTTCATCCGCATCATACTACAGTAAGTGGCTATAGATATTATTCCGATGAGCAACTCAACCAAGTAATAAATGTAAAGCCTAAAAATCGCATTACAATTGGATATTGTCGCGTTTCAAGCCATAAACAAAAAGATGATTTGGAACGACAGATTGATAATGTCAAGACATATCTTCTGGCAAAAGGGCAGCCGTTTGAGATAATAAGTGATATCGGTTCTGGGGTTAATTATAAGAAAAAAGGGCTTCAGGAATTGATCAGACGAATCTCTCAAAATCAGGTTGAAAAGGTTGTTGTTTTATATAAAGACAGGCTATTGCGACTTGGTTTTGAGTTGATAGAATATATCGCTTCACTTTATAATTGTGAGATTGAGATTATTGATAATACTGAAAAATCTGAACAGCAGGAACTTGTTGAAGATCTGGTTCAAATAATCACAGTATTCAGTTGCAAATTACAAGGAAAACGAGCGAACAAAGCTAAGAAACTTATCCGAGAATTGATGCAGCAGGAGGAAACAGATGGTAAAAGCCATAAAAGTAATGTTGATACCAAACAACGTACAGAAAACTAAGATGTTTCAGTACGCAGGAGCTTCTAGATTTGCTTATAACTGGGCTTTGGCCAGGGAAAAAGAAAGTTACGAAAAAGGTGGCAGATTCATTTCAGATTCAGAACTCAGAAAAGAATTTACAAAGCTTAGACATTCTGATGAATACGCATGGTTATTAAATATTTCAAATAATGTAACCAAACAGGCAATCAAAGATGCCTGTACTGCGTATAAGAACTTTTTCAAGGGTTTGCAAAAATTCCCAAGATTCAAGTCCAGAAAGAGATCAATGCCGAAGTTCTATCAGGACAACGTTAAGATACAATTCAGTAATACCCACGTTAAGCTTGAAGGATTTTCTTCCAGCAGGAAAGCAAATAAGCAAAAAAGAATTGGGTAAGACTTGCAGAACATGGACGTATTCCAACAGATGTTAAATATATGAATCCGAGAATATCCTTTGATGGATTGAACTGGTGGATCAGTGTATGTGTAGAATTTCCTGACTGCAAGGAAACATTTAATGATGATGGAGTTGGCATAGACTAAGGGATTAAAGACTTAGCTGTCTGCTCTGATGCCGTTAAGTATAAGAACATCAATAAGAGTCAGAAAGTAAAGAAACTAGAAAAACAGAAACGTAGATTACAGCGTAGTATCTCTCGTTCTTACGAGAAAAATAAGAAAGGGGAAAGTTACTGTAAAACAAATAATGTAATCAAAAAGGAAAAACTTTTATTAAAACGAAATCACAGATTAACAAACATCCGTAAAAACTATTTGAATCAGACCATATCTGAGATCGTAAATCGAAAGCCAAGATTTATTTGTATTGAAGATCTGAATGTCAGCGGAATGATGAAAAATAGACATCTCTCCAAAGCAGTACAGGAACAAGGATTTTTTTGGTTTAGAAAACAGCTCGAATACAAATGCAATGATAAAGGGATTCAGCTTATTGTGGCTGATCGGTTTTATCCATCATCAAAGCTTTGCAGCTGCTGTGGAAACATCAAAGAAGATTTGAAGTTATCTGACAGGGTTTATAGATGTGAATGTGGGAATATGATTGACAGAGATTTCCAGGCATCTATAAATCTCAAGGCTTATGGAGAACGATTTGCAAGCTAACACTGAAACGTTAATGCAAATATGTACGGATACGTTAGTCCGGAATTTACGCCTATGGAGAGTACAAGAACTTGTGAGTAGATAGATATTTATATCATCAAAAGCATACTCGTTGAAATAGGAATGAAACATGGAAGTTTATAACTTTTTATAAGTTTTCAGTAACGGTTCACGCATGCACAATCGATCAAAGCACACATACTGTGCATCCCTGTTCTTCCTGCTATTGATATTGCTATTTGGCAGTTCCTGCCTTCTGACCGGCTGTTCAGGCGGCACCTCATCGAAGGCAGAGGCAAACGCCGGCCACTCCGGCGGCTCGAATACAGATGGCTCCGGCGGATCCGGTTCAGACGCAGACGGCTCCGGCTCAGATGCAGACAGTTCCGGCCAAAAGCGTGCCGATGCCTATGCCTCCCTTGTTCCCACCGCATCCGGTGAGACATGCTATGGTGATGACAGTGTTTCCATTGACGCCTCCAACATTTCCGATGGGTATGTGATGATCCGCTACACAGGCCGCTCCGAGAAAGCCAAGGCCCAGATCACCATTCCCGACGGTACCGTCTATACATACACCATCAAAGGCAGCGATTACAACACTTTTCCGCTGACCGGCGGTAATGGCGATTACACCCTCAAAGTCTATGAATGGGTAGTTGACAACAGTTACGCCCTTGCCTTTTCCAAGGATCTCTCCGTCAGCCTCAGCGATGAATTCAAGCCATTTCTCTATCCGAATCAATATGTCTGGTTCACCGGTGATTCCCAGGTCGTCGCCCTGGGCAGAGAATTATCCGACCAGTCTGCCGATGATCTGGACTACGTGCAGAACAGCTATTACTATGTGATCCGGAATATTTCCTATGACAACGATAAAGCCGAGAATACACCCACCGACTATGTGCCGGATATTGACACGATACTGGAAGAAAAGAAAGGCATCTGCTTCGACTATGCCTCTCTGATGGCCGCATTGCTGCGCTCCCAGTCCATTCCGACAAAACTGGAAGTCGGTTATTCCGGTGAAGCCTATCATGCCTGGATCAGCGTTTACCTCACGGAATCCGGATGGGTGGACAATATTATCGAATTTGACGGCAAAGACTGGGTACTCATGGATCCGACCCTGGCTGCCAACAACAGTTCCAAAGCCGTAGCCAAATATATCGGAGACGGCAGCAAATACACTGTGAAATACTCTTATTAATCCTGCATTCACAGTTTTCCTGTCAATCTGTGGATCTATACAATATCCTGCATTTATGGAGGGAATGATCATGAACAAATCACCACAATTAAAACCACTTTCCAATCCGGAACTTTCTTCTTTCAGCAGCCAGTTATCTCTGATCCTGCGTTCCGGTATCTCTGCTCTGGAAGGGATTTCTATCATGCTGGAGGATGCATCTTCAGAGGAAGAGAAAGCCATTCTCAACGCACTCTCAGAGAATCTACAGGAAACAGGTACACTAAACGGCGCACTGGAACAGACACAGCTTTTTCCGGCTTATATGACACATATGGTCCGGATCGGTGAAGAAACCGGAACACTGGACGATGTCATGGCCGCCCTCGGCGACCACTATACCCGTGAAGATACCATTGCCCGAACGATCCGGAGCGCTGTCACTTATCCAATGATCATTATCAGCATGATGATCGTTGTTATCCTCGTATTGATCATCAAAGTCATGCCGATCTTCAACCAGGTCTTCATTCAGCTCGGTTCGGAAATGTCCGGATTTTCCAGAGTTCTGATGGACCTCGGCAATACCATCAACCGCTATTCCGTTGTATTCATTGCGGTTCTTGCAGTCATCGTCATCGGCTTTTTCGCCTACAACCACACCGCCAAAGGTGCCGCTTTCTTAAGAGGGCTCGGCAGCCATATTCCTGCCATCCGACGCATGCATCATGATATTGCATCATGCCGGTTTGCCAGCGGCATGGCGCTGACTCTCAAAAGCGGCATGGCTCCCGAAGAATGTCTGAGCCTTGTCCGCGAATTAAATGATGATGAAGCCTTTCAGAAAGAGCTGACCGAATGCGAACAATTACTGGAAAACGGTACAGATTTTACAGCTGCACTCCATCAGACAGGTATTTTCACCGGCGTCTATGCCCGTATGGCTTCCATCGGCTTCAAAACCGGCTCACTGGATCAGGTGATGTCCGATATTGCCGAACTCTATCAGGAGGATCTAGATAACCGTATGAGCAATACATTATCCATCTTAGAGCCAACCCTTGTCATTGCGCTCTCACTTGTTGTCGGTTTCATTTTACTGTCCGTTATGCTTCCGCTCGTCGGAATCATGTCCAGCATCTAAGTCAGGAGGCCCACTTATGGTACGATTTCAAAATCAAAAGAAAAGCCGGAAAAACCGCCGGGTTTTTCTGTCCATTTGTGTTTTTCTGGTCATTCTTCTGCTTTTTATCTCCGGCATTGATTCATTTTCGGACAGCACCCGCCGTCATCAGAAAGAAAGCCTGGAACGGGCATTAAACCGCAGCATCGTCTACTGCTATGCAACGGAAGGCACCTATCCCGAAAGTCTGGAAGACCTGAAAGCGCATTATGGTCTGACCTATGACGAAGACCTCTTTTTCGTAGATTATCAGACCGTCGGTGCCAATATTTATCCGGATGTGACCATCATTGAAAAGGGGGCAGGCAAATGAGATTTCAATCCAGGAAACATCATATCATTGATATTTTGTTTCCCATCTCCCTGTATTTTGTTTTCACTGTATCGGCCCTGACAGTGCTTCTGCTGGCCACGAATGTTTACCGTACAACCACTGAGAACTCGGCTTTGAACTTTAACGCCAACACTTCTCTTTCCTATATTACTGAGAAAATTCACCAGAACGATACCGAAGGTGCCGTATCTATCGGCAGTTTTGACGGTCATCAGGCACTGATTCTGAAGCAGCATTACAACGACACGGAATATGTCACTTATATTTATGTCAGTGAGGGAAATCTGATGGAATTGTACACCAAAAGCAGTGCAGATGTCGATGTCGGCTCAGGCAAAGTCATTCTGCCGCTGCAGTCATTGGATATGGAGATGTCTCAATCGGATCTCCTGCATTTGACATGTACCGATGCGCAGGGACACACCATTGCGTCCTATATCAGCATCCACAGTGAGTCATAGCACCTGTCACGGGAAAGGAATAGGATTCATATGAAATATCAACGTCACAATAATATATCCAGTCTGTTTCTTCTGGAACTTATACTTGCCGTTCTGTTTTTTTCCGTTGCAAGTGCCCTCTGCATCCAGATTTTTACCAAAGCCCATCTGATGAGCCAGGATGCCAGGGATCTGAATTTCGCCGTCAATGAAGTCAGCAGTATGGCCGAACAGATTTCAGCCGGCACTCTGCATTCAGATACAGCGGCTTCATCCGATGATACAGCATCTGATCCGTCCACACAGATGCCCGACGATTCGTTGCAGGATGCCGCCGCCTACTATGACAGCGGCTATGCATCCTGTGAAAAAGCAGATGCCGTTTATGTCCTGACCGTCCATTATGAACCGGAAAATACCCTTCTGAAGGCCCATATTTCCATGGATACTATCGCTGACAACCGGAATATCTACACACTGGATGTCACTAAGCACCGACAAAGGAGGGCCGAATCATGAGAAAACAGTCAGAAAAAGCTCCAGCACCTTTTTTTAATATCGGCGCCTCTTCTCTCCTTGTCATCTTCCTGATCCTCTGTCTGGTGACCTTTGCCATCCTGACACTGACCAGCGCCAAAAGTGATGCCGACTTTGCAGAGAAACTGGCCCATCACAAAACGAACTACTATGCGGCCTGCAATACGGCAGAAAGCACCCTGGATGAGATTGATGCCGTCCTGGCCGATGCCTGGCAGCTGTCAGACACCGACACCAGCAAGAATTCGATAAATAACGACAGCAGCCAGCCTGACTCGACAAGCAACGACAGCAGCCAGCCTGACTCGACAAGCAGCGACACTGCTGCTGTCTTCACTGAAATCGAGACCCAATTGACAGCACTCGATAGCCGCGAACAGCTGCAGCTCTCCATGGATTTTACACAGAGTGAACCAACCATTTCTTATGCTGTCGCCATCGATGACAAACAGAACCTCTGTGTCACGCTGACACTGACCGCAGCGCCTGCCAAGGGGGAGGCTTACTACCGCATTTCACAGTGGCAGGTTCAGTCTTCCGGTGAGTGGAAGGGCGATCAGACTTTGAATTTAATGAAATAAGATTTAGCAAAAACCAAAGGAGATTTTTATGAACGCCAGAGAAATACTTGAACAGGCCGTCAAAGAAGATGTTTCGGATATTTTTATCGTAGCCGGACTTCCTGTTTCATGCAGAAAAAACGGCAATATCATTCAGACACAGGAAGAAAAACTCTTCCCGAAAGAAACTGAAGCATTATTAAATGAGATCTATGGCATGGCCGGAGACCGTGATATGATGAATCTGCTGGTTCATGGTGATGATGATTTCTCATTTGCCATACCCGGAGTTTCCCGTTTTCGTGTCAGTGCCTACAAACAGCGCGGCGCTCTGTCAGCCGTTATCCGTGTCATCACATTCCAGCTGCCGAATCCACAGGAACTTGGCATTCCTGAAGCTGTTATGCAGTTTGCCGATCACACCAAGGGCATGATCCTTGTCACCGGCTCCGCCGGCAGCGGCAAGTCCACTACCCTTGCCTGCCTGATCGACCGCATCAACAACACGCGAAATACGCATATTATTACCCTGGAAGACCCGTTGGAATACCTGCACCGTCACAACAAGAGCATTGTCAGTCAGCGAGAGATCAAGATTGATACGGACAATTATGTCACCGCTCTGAAAGCCTCCCTTCGCCAGAGCCCGAATATTATCCTGCTGGGCGAAATGCGTGACTATGAAACCATCAGCGTTGCCATGACAGCCGCCGAGACCGGTCATCTCCTTTTCTCCACGCTGCACACCATCGGAGCAGCCAATACCATCGACCGGATCATCGATGTCTTTCCGCCAAACCAGCAGCATCAGATCGCCGTTCAGCTGTCCATGGTCTTAAATGCCGTCATCTCACAGCAGCTTGTGCCGACGGTAGACGGACAAATGGTACCTGCCTTCGAGATTATGAGCGTCACACCGGCCATCCGCAATATGATCCGCGACAACAAAGTCCACCAGATCGACGGCCTCATTGCCACATCGGCCAAAGATGATATGATCTCCATGGATATGAGTCTGATGAACCTCTGTAAACAGGGCATCATTACAAAGGAAACTGCGCTGACCTACGCATCCAATCCGGAAATGCTGAAAAAAAGGCTATAAAGCAGAATGCCTTTCCGCGGCATAATAAAAAAGGCCGGACTAAAAATATCTGCTTTAAGTCCGGCCTAAATAATCTAAATTCTTTCAAATCACTTTTTTACATCTTTCTGTAATTCGCTCTCTATTTCATCAATTGACGGCAATGAACCTTTAAAATTCTCTGGTATCAACTTTGACAGCTCATACGCAGATACTCCCAAAGGTTGACTGCTCGATTCTAATGCATATTGTGCCTTTATATCATCTTTTGATTTGCAAACAAGTAATCCCAATGTAGGCTCATCCTTTTCTGTTTTCAATTGATGATTAACCGCCACTACATAGGTTCCCAACTGCCCGGCATAAGACGATTCGAACTCCGTAACCTTTACTTCAACTACTACATAACAATGTAGACGAATGTGATAAAACAACATATCAATAAAATTTTCTGTCGTTCCAATCTCAATCCGATATTCGCGTCCTACAAAAGCGAAGCCATTACCTAGCTCTAATAAAAATTTCTGAATATTATCCATCAGCGCATCTTTCAGTTCTTTTTCATTATAACTTTGCGTCAGTGTAATAAAATCAAATTTATAAGGGTCCTTCGTAATTTCCTGTGCTAAATCACTTTGAATAGCCGGAAGTGTCTGACTAAAATTTGTAATCGCCTTTCCTTGTCGTTCAAAGAGATCCGTATCCAAAAAATTGAGCAATACTGCTCGCGACCACCCATTTTGAAGCACTTGATTTACAAAAAACAATGCTTTTCTCCGATTTCCATTACACTTATCTATAATAAGCTTGTGATGTCCCCACGGAATGGCAAAAATTGTCTCTACCTCTCCATTTCCGAAATCTTCCCCAACTTGGGGAAGGTTTGAAATTTCGCTGTATAATTCAGCAAATTTCTGCATATATCGTAAGTTTGTTTCCGAAAATGATTTTACATCGGGCAATTCTTTACGCAAATCACGGCTAATCTTTTTGTAAAAGCCCTGACCATATGAAAAACTATCCTTTCTGTCATGAAGTTCTTTACCTAGCTGCCAGTAAAATCGAAGCATTTCATCATTTACTTTTACCATTGCTTTAATTTGACTCTGCCGAAAGCGTTTACTCACTTCTGAAATCCATTTCTTATATTGTTCATCTATTTCTATTATTTTATCCATACTCACTCCACATACTTCTGAATACTGAACGTCCCGCAGTCATATCTATTCTAATCATTATACCAGCCAGCAATGTTCTATTCTTATCTCCAATTATACATACCTCTTCTGAATTAGGCAACGGGTGTAATTTCGGACTTTTTGTCAATTTTTCTGCTAAAAAAGTCCAAACGCCACTTATCAAAAACGTTCGGACCTCATTATATTCTATTCCTCTTTTTCTCTCTTACCCTGCAGCACCGCCGCCAGTATCTCCAGCACGATGGCCAAACCGATCATGGAAACCGCTGCAATCTTGCCGTTTGTACCGGTGATCGTCTGGAAGATGCCTCCCAGTTTCGGCACAGACAACTGCACCTTTCCTATGTAATTCGCATATGGGATTGGATTCATGTCATTATCACTGTTGGCATCGCCCTTCGTGATAAAATTACCCATAGCCGCACTGTTGGATACCACACGATGAGTGACAATAGAACCATCCGCATCCGTTCCATAGAAAGCAATAACATCCTCTGTCTGGATCTCTTCCGGCTGGATATACTTCACATACACCAGACTGCCCGTCGGTATCGCCGGTTCCATACTGCCGCTGATCACTGTGTAAATCTCATAGCCGAAAGCTTTCGGAATCGTAATTGGAAGATATGCCGCCACAATGATGATTAATAAAAGAGTGCCCAGTACGCTGCATACTGCAGCCACCGGGCTTTTCTTCTGCCTGTTGCGTCTAGCCAAAATCAAATTCTCCTTTGTCAGCAGGCAGTACTGTTCTATTCCAAACAGTACTGCCTGCTGTTACTTGTCTTTCAATAATGTCTATCTTGAACGTTTCTTCAGATAAACAAACAATGCTGCCAACGCTGCTACAGAAAGAATACCAATGGCTGCACCGCCTACCATCGGCAATGTATTGCTGCCGTCTTCTGCATCAATATTGGACTTTGGTGTTTCCTCGTCATCCAGGTCTACCAGTGTCTCCGGTACCTGATTATCCGGAATATCTGTCGTCTGGTTATCCTGATTATCGGCATCCTGACCGTTATTCTGATTGTCTGTCGTACCGCCTGCATTGGTATTGGCACCATTGGCCGTATTGTCGCCTGCCGCATTGTTCGCTGCGTTTGTACCATTCGCAGCTGTACCAGTTCCTGTACCTGTCGTACCGGTTGTACCCGTTCCCGTCGTGCCGGTTCCTGTTGTACCTGTACCGGTGGTTCCTGTTGTCGTTGTCGTCGTTGTTGGACCCGGAACAATGGTTGTCACAGTTGTTGTTGTCTCAACAATACGATCTGTCTCACCAGGCGTATAGGTGAATGTAAATACATTCTCGCTTTCATTATCACTCAAAGTCTTGGTCAATGCAAGGGCCTGAGGGATATAATTCTCAATATACTTATAAGCAACCACCGGCTTATCACCGGCATTGCCATAAAATGTCTGGCTGTCGGCAAGGGTCTTGCCATTGGCATCCTGATAGTTCACTGTGTAAGCCACCATATCGCCTTTGATGCCGTATGCAATAACGTAATCCACATCGCCGTCCACCTCGATCGTCGGTGTGGCAAGGGCTTCTTCATTGTCACGTCCGCTGAGACGGAAGCCTTTAACATAATACTTGTCATCCGTTACCTTGACGCTGTTGATGTCCAGGATAACCTGTGAACCAAGGGAAAGACCTGTGATCTCTTTCTGTTCCTGTCCGTCAATCGTGCCTTTATTGCCCGCATATACCGTTACCTTGTAGGTATATGTATCTGCTGCCATAACGCTGAATGCAGAACCAACCGTCAGCACTGCTGCTGCAAGAAGAGATACAAATAATTTTTTATATTTTTTCATCTTAGTTCTCTCCTTCCCTGTGCTGTCTTGTTTTTCTGGAATTGTTCAAAAGGATAATGCCTGCGATCAGGAAGATCAGACCGCCTACAAGACCGATCACCGAATACATCAGCAAATTGGATGTATCACCGGTCTTAACGGCTTTTCTGGAGGTTGTCAGATTGTTTTTCTGAGGCACCTTTTTCTCGATCACTGTGTTCTTCTTAATGGTCTGGCCCTCTTTGACCTTCTCAACTGCGAAAGTCATACGAAGCTTCGCCAGTGTCTGCTGGTAGCCGTTATTACCTGTCTCGCCTTCCACGCCGACTTTCAGATAAACAGTACCACTTTCACCCTTGGCCAGTCTGCCAAGATAGAAATATTCATCCAGTGAGGCATCCGCCTGTTTCAGACCTTCACCGGCTGCGGAACTGCCTTCGCCGCCCACGGTGCTGCTGTCATATAAAACTGTTTCTTTGTTCTTGCTGTCCACATAGGTCAGACGGTACTCATAAGCCGCGCCTGATGCGGAATTCTGTGCATCCTCCAATGTCTGAAGGACTTCATTGGTCATATACCAGTCTGTATTGCTGCTGTCCTGATTCGTCAGCTGAACATGCAGTGTAATACTGTCACCCGGCTGGATCTCAGACATAGAATCCGTCACATCTTCATCCTTGAAATTACTGTTCAGCTTGCTGCCGTCAAATGTTGCCTGCCATCCGTCAGCGCCCTGATAATCTCTGGCAAATGCTGTAAGAGGTGCCCCAACTGCCAGAACCGCTGCCATCATGAGGCACAAAATCTTCTTCTTCATACTCTGTACCTCCTATTAAAAACCAATGCTGGATTCATCATCGGATACGCTGACATCCACGCCCCAGGCACTCTTGATAGCCGCTTTGGCATTGTGTGTCTGAACCGCATCAACTTCTGCATCCAGATTGAATGAATAACCGTCGTATTTGTACTGATAAGTAACGGTGGAACCATCTGTCACCTTGTTCACCTGCTGTGCCACGGACTCATCGATACGAATCGTATCGGAAAGTCCCGGTGTGTTCTCTCCCGGTGCCAGTGCCTTTGTGTAATAAAGCACCATACGTTCCGGTGTGGACTGATCCTCGGCAACCACCCATCCGCTGTTCTCCGGAACATTCAGTTCAATGAGATCCGGTGAAAGCTCTGCATTCTTCCTGCCCTCTTTGTCCTTCCAGCTCTTTGTGATAATGACTCTGACAAATGTATCAATATCGCCGCTGTTAGTCACGCTGATGGCTTCATCATACTGTTTGCCCGGTGTAAACTTCTCATTCTCACCAAGCATATTGGCCAGAAGCTTGCCTTCTGTATTGCCGCTCCACTCATTGCCGGAAACATAATCTCTGCTGCTGACAACCTGGCCGTTCTCCACCAGAGAAACACCGATATGCTTCAGATTCATCTGTGCGGAATAGTTCTCACTGTAGTAAGTCAGCGCCGCTCTTGTGCTGCCTACTGTACTGCCAAGCAAAAGTACTGCCGCTGCTCCCAGAAGCAGGGCAACTTTTTTCGGAAATAAAATCTTATTCTTCTTCATGATAGCCCTCCTTCTATTCTGCTGTATCTGCTGTGATCACATTGTTCCAGTCTGCATAAGCGGTTCCGTCTGCTTTGTAAAGCACCGGTGTACACTCTTCCACAACAATGACATTGAATTCTGCCGGTGCATCCTCACTGTCTGTTGCCGGGAACGTGTAGCTGACATTCAGCTTCGTTGCCGTTGTCTCACCTGCCGGAAGGATCTGATCGTAATACCAGAAACCATCGCCGCCGTCTGTCCATCCTGAATCCTCCGGCTGATAACTCAGCGTGATATCAGATGGCGCAAACGCTCTCACACGGACAAAACAATCATAATCGCCTGTATTCTCAACTGAAACATGTTTGCCTCTGCTGTCCACTTCTTCATGCGGGATTGTCTGTGTAAATCCCATATTCATCTGAACAGAACCGCTGGCAGTTGAATAGGTGGTGAAATAAGCCATCGCACCGCCCACCTTCAGGGTACCCACAAGAACAAGCGCTGTCACTGCCATCATCAAAAACGGCTTCTTCAATTGCTTTTTCATTTATCGTTCCCCCTTCCTAGTCTGTGCTGACATTATCGCCAGTGTACTGATACTGTTTGTTTTCATCAAGTTTGAAATTATTCTTCACGCCGTAACCGCCGTTTGGACGGCCATCGTGTGCATTCTCAAATGAAACGCGGACCGCTTCATCTGCAAAAATCGTCACATCATCCGGATCATCGGAAACCTGTGTGTAGCTTGCGCCGCTGTAGGTCTCTCTGACTCTGACTGATGCACCTGCCGGAATCTGATCAATGGTCAGCTGCTGTGATTCCTCACCGGCTCCCATGGTCATCGCTTCAACTCTGCTCTCTGTCTTACCCTCCAGGGTTGTAATATCAATCTGGAAAACAAATGTTGCCTGAGCACCGGATGTGGCATTGAAATCTCTCAACGTCTTGTCGATCACCAGAGAACCATATCTCGGTGTCTGTTCCGGCTTGAGAACTACTTCTGACAATTCGTATACCCATTCATCATCACCTGTCTGATAATAATAATTATTCGGCAGGGAAATCAGATACGGTGTAAATGTGTACTCATAATTCGTTGTCTGTGCCTTATCTGCCATTACCAGGTAAAGTCCTGTGGCCAGATCCCCGGCTTTTCCCTCACCATCTGTCAGCGAAACCTCTGCTGTCGGCTTCGTACTGTCTGTCACCATACCGGCCGCCTCTGTGGCCCGCTTCAGCCATTCATCTGCGGATGTACTATCGGATGCATCCAGCGCGGAAACGTCCAGCTGTGCAAAATCTCCGGATGCGGTGTAATCTCCGACTTCACTGATATCCGCCACCTTATACAGCTTCACATCCACCGTTGTTGTACCCAGATCTGCACTGACCTTGTCATCACCGCCGGTCTTAAAATCTATGGAGCAATCCTTTTTGCCGGTGTCCACCATATTCGCCGCATTTGCTTTCGGCAGAACCGCAAATGCTGATAACGTAAGGGCACATGCGATCAATAATGCGCAGCTCTTTTTTATACTCTTTTTCATCATCGCTTCATAACCTCCCTCTTCAAATCCAGATTACTCTTTAGGTTGTTTATTTTTCTTCTTTTTTGATAAATATCTCAAAAGCAGGATCATCAGTAAGGTGACGGCCAGACCAAGAATTGTATAGATCATATAGTAATTCTTAATCGATTCGACCATGGACTCGGAAATCGTCGCCTCCTTGTCCTCCTCACCGTTGTAAGCCACTCTCGTTCCCCTGACAAGGAGTCTGTGGGAATTGACACCATACGGTGTACAGGTAAATAATGTGACCTGATCTTTGCCTTCCTCAATCTTCAATGCATTCTCCAGTGTCTCATGATCATCCTTATCCACCATCGGCAGAATCTGATCCACCTCGTAGGCCAGAACCTGATCTAACACATGGATATAAAACTTATCACCATTTCTCAACTGGTCAATATCGGTAAATAGCTTGGCACTGGGAAGTCCTCTGTGAGCAGCTACCACGCAGTGGGTGCTCTCACCGCCAATCGGAAGCTTTGTGCCGTTTAAGTGTCCCACACCTGTCTGCAGCACATCATCGGCTGTCCCATGGTATATCGCCAATTTGATATTGATCTTCGGAATAGAAAGATAACCCATGATGCCGTCTCCGGCTTCATTCAATACCTTCCAGTATTCCGTACTCTGTAAATCTGTTGTACTCTCGCCAAACACATCACTGTATAGGTTGTTCTGGGTGATTGTCGCATTGAAGGCTTCGGCCCTTTCCCACTCTTGTGTAAAGTCCTCAGGTGTCATATCCTGCACGACACTCTGATAGTTGCTGATCAGCTGACTCTGTCTGTAAGTGTTCCATTGATTGGATACCGTCGGATAGATCAGAATGCCAAATCCCACCAGAAACAATAGCCCAAACAGGATGACGGAAATCTTTTTCTTCATGAGCTTCTACTCCTTCTTCTCAGTCTCCGTATCGGCATCCCCGGTCACTGTCCTGTCTTGGACTACCGGTGCCTCCTGTCCGTCTGCTGCCTGTTCGGCACGGCGCTTCTTTAACTTCTGTTCTTTCTTATATAATACCACAATAAATGCTACCGTCACAAGTAATCCTACGATTACCCACAACAAATAATTGGTGTGTATGCTGATACCGCTGAAAATCGTCTTCTCTGCTTCGACTTCCTGCTCCACATATTCCACACGGTGTCCTCTGACAAGCAATCGCTCCGTGTTGACACCATATGGTGTACAGGTGAGCAGTGTCACCAAATCTTTGCCTTCTTCCACTGCCAACCCGGAAGTTTCCTCCGGTTTGACCACTGAAATCTTATCCACTTCGTAACACAACGTCTCATTTAAAACATGGATCAGAAAATGGTCGCCCTCTTCCAGTTTGTCAAGATCTGTGAAAAGGGATGCACTCGGCAGGCCTCTGTGAGCTGAAATAACTGCATGGGTGCTGGCTCCGCCTACCGGAAGGGAACTTCCTTCCAGATGTCCGGCTGCCACCTGCAAGACATCTTCCCTGGTGGTATGGTAGATTGGAAGCTTGATATCAATCTTCGGAATCTCCACGATACCCATAATACCGTCACCTGCAATGTTCAGACAATCCATATAGGCTTTGTCTTCCCCTTCCGTCGCCTCTGCAATGGCAAAGGAGTCTGGCAGGATGCTCGGTAATAATGCTTCATTGTATGCCCTTGCTTTTTCAAGCTCTGCTGCATAATCAATCTCACCTGCGGCATCTTCAGCAGAAACAATAGAATCATAATCACTGATCAGCTGTTTCTGTCTGTAGTTGTTCCACTGATTCGCTACAAATGGATACAGCAGCAAGGACAAACCGGCTAAAAATATAATGACTATTAAAATTTTGTACGTTTTCTTCTTCATCCGGGTTCTCCTTATTGTTGTATACGTATCTGTCTCTCCTAAAGAGATGGGTTAAAGGGTTTCTGAAAAAATGCCTTTAATCTGATAAATTCCGGGGCGGGTAACGCCCCGGAATTCACCAAAAGACTTATTTATGACTTATCTGTTTTCTTTTCTGCGGCTAGCGAAGAATAAACCTGCTGCTGCGATCATGATACCACAACCAACGATTGTGAAGATAGTTGTACCGATACCACCAGTTGCTGGAAGAGCGGAAAGCTTTGTATTCACAAATTCACCAGCATCTTCAGTTACTTCTTTTTCTTCATTTGCTGTAATAGTAAATGCTTTATTTTCACTATTTACTGAATAACCTGTAGGTGCCTTTGTCTCTTTGAATTCATAATTGCCTTCATCAAGACCTGTCACCTTTAATGTACCATTTGTTGCAACGAGCGTTGTTGTTGCACCTTCTTCTCCCTCAAGTGCTACTTTATATTCACCTGCTATTGCTTTACCAGATGCATCTTTTACTGGTACAACAGAAACAGGTGTTTTTGTTGCTTCAGCGCCTTCTTCTTTAGCAGGAGTTACTTTTAATAACTGGAATTCTGCGCCATTCAGTACATTGTGGTTTGTATCAACTTTCTTCAGTGTTACACTACCTTCAAAACCATCTACTCTAGCTGGTTTATAACCAACTGTTTCTGCTGATGCTGTAGCGCTGTTGTTGTATGTATGGTCATTTTCAACAACTGCGCTGTATTTTACAACGATTGTTGAACCTGATGCTGTACTAGCAATAAAATCACTTAAATCAACTGTATATGTGACAGTACCATCAGTATTTTCAGCTACAACTGCTTTACTTGCATCAACAGTCTGTTCTACACCATTAATTGTTACTTTACCCAGTACAAAGCTATTTGCTTTTAAACCTTTAGAAGTATCTTTTACTTTAAAGCTTGTTAATGTCTTCTTCTTTTCTCCTTCTCCACTTGTTTTTGGAGCCATCTGCGTTGTAATTGTGAAGTTTACAGTCTGACCTCTGTGTACGAACTTGTCATCTGCTTCCTTTTTAACATTATATTTTTCCATTTTGGCAGTTACGCTTGCTGCTTCACTCGCCATATATCTGCCATCTTCATCATATGTATTGGCTACCATTAAGCTATAAGTACCTTTTGTATCAAAAGCACGGATAACATACGCACCAATTGGAAGCTTTGTAAACTCGTGACTTGTTCCTGATTCTGTTGCCGTTACATCTGCTGAGCTCTGCTTATCTGCAGCATCTCTCAGTCCCTCTGCATTTGTGATAGTAAATTTACCTGTAGCTGCATCTTCTTCTACATAAGGTCTTGCCCAGTCAACAACTACCCAAGTCTGATTGCCTTCAGCATTCTGATCAAGATAAATGATATTATAAACATTTAAAGTTGTATTTACACCTTCTGCCAAGTTACTAACCGTAATTGTATTCGTATACTCATTTGTAACCTTATCTGCAAAACTTGTAATACCCATTGCGAGTACCATAACCAGTGATAACATCACTGCAAATAATTTCTTTAATTTCTTCATAATATTCTCCTTTTCTCTCTTAGATATTATTTGGTTGACATGTTCCATCGGTTTTATCCTGGCAGTCCAGGGACTGCTGGTTTTAAAGTTCATCCCTCTATTTCACCAGCACCTCCCTGCACTTGTTTTTATAAATAATCCAAGCCGCTGCCATCATGAGCAGCATACCACAGATTGAGAACCAGTAAATACCGGAACCACCGGTTGATGGAAGACTATACAACATATCGTTTTTTACAATGATTGTATAAGTACCGTCTTCTTCCTGACTAACAGAAGCTTTTTCACTTCCAGATACTGTAACACCATTCTGATCCACAGTAATTGTAATATCGGCATTTAATAATGCATATCCATTCGGTGCTTTAATTTCTTTTAAAGTGTATGTACCGTAATTAATATTGTTATTAAAGACGATACCATTTGCATCAGATGTATATTCTGTTGACTGATTCTGAGCATCCTTCAAAGTAAATGTCGCACCTTCAAGATTGATACCTGAATTATTTTTCTTCACAATCTTCATTAACTGATCATTCTTTGTATTCGTAATGACTCGTGTATCATCTTCATATGAATAGGTAACTTTGTAACTCGTATGATTAATGACAATATCCGAATTGTCATCAGCCATTGAATATTTTTGACCCTTATACTCAATTGAGCCCTTTTCATCTGCTACAAGTTCTCTATAACTGTAGCTATCATACTTGGATGCTTTTTCTACAACCAGTTTGTCCTGCCAATCGTTGTCTTCACTCAGTTCCAGAATCTTTCCATCAACTGGAGTGCCTTTTTGATCAACTAACTGAACAAGAATCTTTGTGCCATCGTCTGGTGCTACACCAGACCAAACTTTCTTGACAGGAATTGTCTGAATCTGAACCTGAACAACTGGTTTTGCATAATTTTCTGTTATGGTCGAACCTGAATCTTTCTTCTTATAAGAGACAGTCGCCTTTGCATTGGAGAAAAATCCTGGTTGAAGAGAAGATGTAATTTCACCTGTTGTTGCCCGATTTGCATCATCTGTTGCAAAATAGCCGTCAGTACCTTCATCCGTTGAAGCATCACCAACTGTTGTACCATAACTATAATTATTCTTTGCATATTCGCTAAATGCTGTTGCATTTGGAATAACATTCGTAATGGACAAATAATAATAATAGTTATCTTCCAGCTTATAACTGTCTTCAAAATCTAACGTTGCAGTTTTCTTAGAATCATCATAACTTACTGTCGCAATTTTCTTACCATCAACAGTTACATCACCACCATCGGCTAATTCAAAATCATTTGAATACTTATCTTTATAAGTACCATTGGCATCCCTGACAGCAACTTTCACTCTCAGTTTACTATTATCTGTAACATCTACATAATCACTCAACTGATCTGTAATCACAACATCTGTACAAGCTGCTCTTAATGTCTCACCTGCGATTTGCTTGAATTTGTCTGTCAGCTGAGAATACTGGCCATTTGCATCTTTGGTAAGATTCCAAGCCTCTTTATTGGCTGCATGAACACTGTCTTTGATTTTATCAAGAACACCCTGTCCAGTAAGATTCTTATAATTCGAATCCAAATCACCATCATGATTCCACCATGTATGCTCATCAGACTGATATACACTAACACTCTTCGGTAATCCAATACCCACTGCATAGAAATCACTACATGTAATTTTTGCCGCCGAATTTATAGCACTAGTCATAACATTTGTGCTTGTATCTTGGCCGCACCCAGAAGGTCCCGTACCATAATATGTAGGCTGACCATCCGTAAGGAAAATAACCACTTTCTTAGCCTCTGCTCTGGCGCTGTCAATCGCTGTTTTACCTTTTTGGAATCCTTGGTCATAATTAGTACCACCATCAGCGCTAAGCCACTTTACATAATCATTATAAAGTTTATCGCCATCAACCCACTGCTGGGTTTCAACAGATGCATAAGTTGAAAATGTCACCAGCTTATATCGAACATCTACTGAATCTTTCTTATCTTCTGCATTAAATACATCCACTAATGCTTTGACCGCATCCTTTGTGGTTTGCAATTTGCCATCATTCTTCATACTGCCTGATGTATCTACAATCAATACAATATCCAGTTTTGCCGGATTTGTCTTGGAACCGATTGTACCGGATGCATTTAATGTGATGTCATATGTACCATCTTCATTTCTCTTGATATATTTCTCATGAGAAAGCGTTCCTTCCGGTTCATTGTCTGAACCACCACCGTTAGTTGTGTAGACATTTCTGAAAGCAACACTCTTAGAATCTCCACTCCTGATTGAAAGAGTCCCTGATGTTCCGTTTGTTGTTGTTCTGTCAACAGTCACTGAACTTAATCTTGTGTAATTAGCCACATCAAGCGAACCTGTCGCAGTTTCTTCTACTCCCAAATTTGTTCCACATTCACTCCGTTTAAGTGTCACAATCGTAGAACCTGTCAGTGTATTACCATCATTACTCCATGTCCAGTTCATATCACTGCCCTTAACTGTCTTGCTGCCAATCTTAAATGTCAAAGTCTGTGCAAGATTAAATGCAGTTACATACTCCAGGCCAACAATAGATTTCTCAACAGTTACATTCGCTGTACCTTCAACTGGTGTCAATTTGCTCCTTGTAAACTTCACATCATCCAGGAAATTTCCCTCTTTAACATTGTTAGTTGCTGTTTCTCCAGCAACAAAGAAGAATCTTGTCGAATACTGTCCTGATGCAGTAACAGTGTAACTTCCCTGATGCGTCGTCCACTGCTGGTCATTGTCTGTATATTTAACAACCATGGCGCCAGGATATTTTTCCTGATTTTTAATAACATCTTGTACCTGAGTCTGTGTTGTCACATTCTTTTCAATGGCCGTCTGAGTAGGCATGATTACAACATACATTGTATCTTTTTCTGACTTTGAGTTTTGCTTTAATCCCCTTGCTCTATGTGCCAACTGATAGTTCAAAGTTTCTCCCGGTGTCGTCAAAACATCCTGATACAAAGAACCTTCTGCTTCACAGTTTAATTCTGCGAATTGTTTACCTTCAGCTGCTGTTGCTTTACCATACCATCGATAGGCCGAATCCATCGGATAATCAACATTAATAACTTCTATTGCTCCATCGACGCCCGTTGTCTGCCATACACCATCATACTTTTTATAACTATCATTTGCAATCTGAACCCAATTCTGTGCAAATACAGGCTTCTCAAAACTACCATTCTGGAGTTCGTAATAAGATGTAACACTCACAGACTGACTTGTTGCTAATGCGTTGGCTCCTGTCTTCGGTGTGCCATCACTATTTACATCAGTAGCTTCAAACACTTTTACATAGTAGGAAACACTTGTATTGCCATTGTATCCAAGAGCCCCGCCGTTTAATGCAATATAAAGTTCGGTGCCATCTGTGCTGATATCCTGGCCAAGATCGGCTCCTGTGTTCACATCTTGATATTGAACCGGTTTCTGAACTTCAGCATTACCGCCGTTTACGCTTCTATACCATACATATTTATAATCAGAAGCACTCATGCTACCTGTATAACTGGCTGTCAATTTACCATAAGACTCTGTCAGAGTAACATTACCATTATTCGCTGAATCTTCCGCAACTGCTGCAATTGCATTAATCGCTGTTTTCGGCTCTTCTGCTGCTGTCTCATCAGCATCGGTATCACCTGCTGTTGTCTCTGTTACATAACAGCCATAAATGCGATTCTTCCAAGCGTCCATCTGAATTTCATCAGCAGCACCTTTATCTGTTAATGTAATCTCTGATGTATCGTAAATCTCATCGAAATTATCTGGGATTTCCTGTTCTTCCTTCTGTAAATCCTTAATCAGTTCATCTCTCTGGATGATTGGAACCAACTCTGCATCCTTATTGCCCGCATCTGAGTTAGCTGGATTGTAATAGAAAACTGTTGCATTCTTCACATCCTGAACATCCAGCTCTGTATCCTTAAAAGTAACTGAAACAGCCTTCTGTGGCTCAGCATCCTGTCCGTTCACTTTAAATGACACATGATACATCACAAAGTTGCCAAGAGAGGTGTTCTCTGTTAATGCATTCTTGATCAGCTTAACAACTGCTTCTTCATCTTCTGATGAAACAGCTTTCACTTCCATAGTAATCTCAGATGCATCCGCATTGAACGCACCTTCCGGAAGATCAGCAATAACCTTGCAGATTGTCTTGCCTTCTGCATTCTTCATATCCTGTGTCAGCTGAACTTCTTCAGATACCTTTGTCTCTTCTGAAGCTTCTTTCTGAACCTGCTGCTCAGCTGTTGTCTCAGCCGCCTGTGTCTCAGCTGCCGTCTCTGTATGGGCTTCTGTTGCAGCTTCGGTATGGGCCTCTATCTGCTGAGTGTCTGCTGCAGGTGCTTCTGTCTCCTCTGCAACAGGTGTCCCTTCCTGAACTTCTGTCTGAGCCTCCGGTGCCCCATAGGAAACCGCTTCTGTCGTCGGCTCTTCTGCATAATTCTGAACTTCTGTCTCTGAATCTGCTGCAGAGATATCTGCGGAAACAGAGGTTACACTGCCAAGCATCAATGCTACACACAGCAACAAGGCTGTCAATCGTCTATGCTTCTTATTATTAAACTTACTCAACATCATTTCCTCCTTCCATTTCCTGCTCTTTCTCAACAGCGTCATCTATCAGTTTGATGAGTTCCAGTGCACTTCTGAAGTACTGTTCACGTTGTCCTTCAATCCATGTCACTTTCCCTTGCCATGTTGCATGCTCATGATCCATAATCTTGACCAGAAACGTATCTGCTTTCTTCGCTCTTCCTTTCATGACAGTACCTTCATCGTCCTTTCTGGATTACTCCGTTATTGTAGTTTTATTATAGCGAATCACCCATTACGCCAACCATTACAAAACTACATTTTTTGCAGTTTTTTTAATTTTCCCTTAATGTATTTTCCCGACACATTCCAATGATTATTTCATTATTCGACATTGTGACGATTATATTTTGTGTAATGTTCGGCCGATCCGTCATCTCAACCATTATATGCGGGTGCATGACGTAATATTCCTGAAATCATCCTAATTCTATCTATCTTTTTTACATCCGGAAGATTGCCCTGTTTCCCCTTCTGAACACAAAAAGAGGCGCATCCTTTAATCAATCCGGATGTCCGCCTCTTTGTCGTTTTGTCATGTCGAAGAAGATTTAGTAAACCCTCTGCTTATCAATGTCTGTTATTACATTCGTTCTGTTGGCTTTATTACTGTATCGCCTGATTAATAATCTTAAAAAGTTCCAATTCACTGAAGAATTTCCATTCTTGATCGCCTTCTACCCATTTGACCACGCCCTGCCAGGTTGACCGCTGACGATACTGCACGTACAGCAACATCGTCCCCTTTTTGCCGCGCTCCTTCTCAAGCTCTTCTGCTGATTTCTTCTTCTCAGGCGGCTGTACCGTCTTCCGGCTCTTATCTGTAAATGTCCGCATCTGTGTCGATGCCTGCGGAAACTTAATCTGGTCAAATAAATTCTCTGCCAACTCGATCAGATGAGCCACATTTGAGAAAGGACAGGCTTCTTCGCTGTAGCAATGATACAGACGCCCTGACAATTCACCATTCCGAATCTCATCCACGCAAATACTGATCAGGTTGGGAGAACGCTGGAAATTCTGCTGTCTTACTATTTGTCCCATGTTTTGCCCCATTTCCATTTATTCTCATTATCTTCACTATTAAATCCGCTGTCCGCCACGGATGATACCGCATATTCCAGATACTTACTCCAAGTCTTATGCTCTCTTGAGAAATACTTCTGGATTCTCTCAAAAATCAGACTGCAGTTCTCTCTGTTGGTTCCCACCAGGAGCAGCAAATACTGTGACTTACTGTACCGTGTATAAGAATCACCTCTTCTCAGGCAATGCGCCAGTGTGTCCTGCAGCTCCTTGCCCATCATATCCAGCCGTTCCTCATTCTTCATCGGCTGCCCTTTGCCGTTGGTAATACTGCAGAGCATCAGATAAACGGACTGACCGTTACGTTCTACGATTCTGGCCAGCAGGCGGTATGTATCACGGAATCCCGGAAGACTGCAGAAATAAGCGCCACTGCCCTTGTCCGTCTCCTTAAGACGCTTCTCCATCTCCGGCAGTGACTGGGTCTTGAAGTTCATCCGCCCATTCATCTGCTCAAAAAGCTTCATCATTCGTTCTGACGGATACACCCCCAGCTCATCCACAAACATCTTGGCCGTATTCTCATACTCCTTCAGAGCCTCATCGTATTTCTTCATGCGCATGAGGCAGTCGATCTGAATAGCCTGCCACTCATCGAAGGGATACATTCTGCAGGCCGGTTCACAGACTTCAATGGCTGTCTCATATTCGCCTCTGTCCATCAGTAATTCGCACAATGTATTCAATGCATTTGTATATTTCTCTTTGTAATTAGAATTCTTCGCCAGGACCACACCGTCACAGATAAAATCCGGAAGATAATCCCCGCCGTATAACTGACAGGCCTTCTTCAGCAGATTGATCTTCTCTTCTGCATTCTCTGTCTCATCTGCCTGGTCGCACAGTGACACAAACCCGTCTGCATCCAGCACCACTTCCATCGGTGCAGCAAAGGAATACATGCCGCTCTTGATCTGTATATAATCATACTGAGGAAGCCCCGCCGTCACCAGCATCTTCTTCAGGCGAAATGTAGTCACGCGCAGATTATTCGCAGCATCCGTGATATCTTCATTCCCATACAACATATCCAACAATCGTTCTCTGGAAACAGTACGTCCCTCGCTGCATACCAGAATCTGCAAAAGCTTCACTGCCTTTGTCGATTTCCCACTGCCAATCGAAATCGTTTTCTCTCCATATCTCATCGAAAAGCCACCCAGGGCCTTTACCTCCAATATCGGCAAATTGTCTTTCATACGCGCCACACTCCTCTGATCTCTTCATACAATCTATAACGCACGGTATTCCGCCATCTTCGTATCAGCTTATCCCCTACATCCATAACAAAATGATAACCCTTTTCTAAGGTCTTTGTCAATATTTGTACAGTTAAAATGCCCTAAAACTGCTCGACTTTCTGACTATTTTTGTCGATTTTTAACGTCGAATTGTCGAACATTGATATTTGTTAAGATTCTATTGTTACTTTATAATGAATCTATCAACGTTGATGCACGATTACATACTCATTTTGGGTTGATTCCATAAATTCTCTTGGATATAATAAGGGCAGTATGAATTACATCGCCTGATCGGCACCTTGTTATCTGCAGAATTGACCGTAACACAGAAACTTGCAATCATAGAAACCGAATACCATATTCCATTAAGCGTAGAGTTAGAGGAAGGAGTGAACGATATGTGTAATTTAGGTGAAGGCATTGAGGAAAGAGCCATTGAAAAAGTCATTTTGAAAATGTATAAAGAAGGCTGCGATTTAAAATTTATTGCTAACATGACAGAAAAAGATACTTCAGAAATCGAAGCGATTATCAATAGATCTCTTGCACCTTTATGCTGATTATAATAAACACAAAGAAAGTAGTGAGCATGCTATGTCCAATTTAGGTGAATGGATTGAAGAAAAGGCTATAGAAAAAACCACAAAGGAACTTATTTTAAATATGCACAAATATGGTCTTTCATTAGAAAAAATTGCTGATATCGTCAAGAAAGACATTTCTGAAATTGAAGAGATTATCAATAACTCCATTGTATCTTTACACTGATTATACAATAAAGAAAGGCAACTATATTATGTCCAATTTAGGTGAAGGCATTGAAGAAAGAACCGCCGCAAGAGTTACTAAAGAAGTTACTAAAGAACTAAACGCCAAGCATGCCAAAGAACTTACAGAAAAACTTGCCGAGAAAGACCGTATCATTTCTGCTTACCAATTATTAGCAAGGCATACACCAATCGCACAGATTGCCGCTGAAACCGGACTTACTGAAGAAGCCATCCGCGCACTCTAAAGCACACTTAACCCTAATACAAATCCCTGCCAACTCAGTCTTTGGACTGCTTTGGCAGGGATTTAATAGTTGAATATTTATTTCACGAATACTTTCTTCAGATGCCAGATATCTCTTACATACTCTTCAATGGTTCTGTCAGAGGAGAACTTGCCGGAGCATGCCGTATTGAGAATGGCCATTCTGTTCCAGGCCTTGCTGTCTCTGTAAGCTTCATTGATCTTCGCACGTGCCTCGGCATAAGATCTGAAGTCTTTCAGAATGAAGTAAACATCCTGGTTGATCAGAGAATTGAACAGTTCACGGAAAGTCTCTGTATCGCCATTGGAATATGTGCCGTCCACCATCTGATCCATGACTCTGCGGATATCTGCATCCTGCTCATAGATCTCTCTCGGATTATAACCGCCGTTGGCTTCATAGCCCATAACTTCATCGGAGCTCATACCGAAGATAAAGGCATTCTCGCTGCCGACTTCCTCAACGATCTCCACGTTGGCGCCGTCCATTGTACCCAGTGTAATGGCACCGTTCAGCATGAATTTCATGTTGCCTGTACCGGAAGCTTCCTTGCTGGCTGTTGAAATCTGCTCTGAAACGTTGCTGGCTGCAAAGATGATCTCTGCATTGGACACACAGTAGTTCTCAATGAAGACAACTTTCATCTTGTCATTGACAGCCGGATCATTGTTGATCACATCCGCAACAGCATTGATCAGTTTGATAGTCTGTTTGGCTGTCTTATAGCCGGCTGCAGCCTTGGCACCGAAGATAAATGTTGTCGGATAGAACTTCATATCCGGATTGTCTTTCAGCTGATTGTACAGATACATAATGTGCATAATATTCATCAGCTGACGTTTATATTCATGCAGACGCTTGACCTGTACATCAAAAATGGAATCCGGATTGATATCGATACCATTATGCTCTTTGATATATTTGGCCAGACGCAGCTTATTCTGATACTTGATCTCCTGGAATTCCTTGCGGGCTCTGGAATCATCCGCCAGCGGAGCCAGGCCTTTCAGCAATGGCAGATTCGTGATCCATTCGTCTGTACCAAGCTTATCTGTTACCCACTGTGCCAGCAGCGGATTCGCATGAAGCAGGAAACGTCTCTGAGTGATACCGTTTGTCTTGTTGTTGAACTTCTCAGGCATCATCTCATAGAAATCATGCAGTTCTCTTTCTTCCAGGATCTGTGTATGCAGTCTGGCTACACCATTGACAGAGAAGCCTGCAATGATCGCCATATTCGCCATACGCACCTGACCTTCATAGAGGATCGCCATATTGCGGATCTTATCATACTGGTTCGGATACTTCTCTTCAACCTGGATCAGGAAACGACGGTTAATCTCTTCCACGATCTGATAAACTCTCGGCAGCAGACGCATAAACAGGTCAACCGGCCATTTTTCAAGGGCTTCAGCCATGATGGTGTGGTTCGTATAAGCACAACATCTTGATGTGATATCCCATGCATCATCCCATTCCAGATTCTCCTCATCGATCAAAATACGCATCAATTCAGGCACAGTAACCGTCGGATGGGTATCATTCAGCTGGAAAACAACCTTATCCGGCAGCTGATGGATGTCATCATGTGTTGCCTTAAACTTCTTGATCACCTGCTGCAGGCTGGCTGATACGAAGAAATACTGCTGTTTCAGACGCAGTTCCTTACCACTGTAATGATTATCATTCGGGTAAAGGACTTCAACAATACTCTTGGCCAGATTCTCCTGTTCAACCGCTTTCTGATAATCACCCTTGTCAAAGGAATCCAGATTGAACTGTACCAGCGGCTCTGCATCCCAGATTCTCAGGGAATTGACAATACCGTTGTTGTATCCCACAACCGGCAGATCATAAGGCACAGCCATGACAGACTGATAGCCGTCCTGAACATACACATTGCGCCCAAGTTTCTCATTGTATTCAATTCTGACATAACCGCCGAATTTGATCTCCTGAGAATATTCCGGACGCTTAATCTCAAATGGATTGCCGTTCTTGAGCCAGTCATCCGGGATCTCTACCTGCTCGCCGTTCACGATCTGCTGCTTGAACATACCGTATTTATAACGAATAGTACAGCCGTAAGCCGGATAATTCAATGTGGACAGGGATTCAATGAAGCAGGCCGCCAGACGACCAAGGCCGCCATTGCCAAGAGCCGCATCCGGCTCCTGGTCTTCCACGACATTGATATCCAGTCCCATCTCCTGAAGGACTTCTGCCACTTCTTTATAACAGCAGAGATTGATCAGATTGTTGCCCAGGGCACGGCCCATCAGGAACTCCATAGACAGATAATAAACGGTCTTGGCATCCTGTTTCTCGTATTCCTTGTGGGCATTCAGCCACTCATCAATGATCATATCCTTTGATGCATAAGCCACCGCCTGGAAAATCTCCTGCTGGCTGGCTGTTTCAGGTGTCTTTCTGAACAGATACTTGATATTGTTCAGAATTTCCTTCTTAAATGCTTCTTTATCAAATGGTTCGAATACTCTCTTTTCACCAACTGCTGCTATATCACTCATTCAGGCATTCTCCTTTTCTACACCGATCACAACGGTTTCGCCGTTGATATTCCACTCTTTATTATACCCCTTGATTGTATCAAAGCAGATTTCATTTGCCAATACTTCATCTTTGATTTCGGCATTGTTGCTGTCAACCAGAGTTTTGATCTTATCATTTTGAGCAAAATAAACACGAATATGATCCATTACTTCAAATCCGGCTTCTTTACGCATAGTCTGGATCTTGGAAATGATCTCACGGACAAAGCCTTCTTCTACCAGTTCAGGTGTCAGATTAGTATCAAGGACAACGGTTGTCTCGTACTCTGTATCGGAAACATAACCCGGCATCTGTGCGGCATCGATCAGCAGATCTTCTTCAAGCAGTTCGACCTGATCACCATCTGCATCAAATGTCAGTTTGCCTGTTGTCTTCAGTTCGTTCATGGCTGCGTTGCCATCAACACTGCCAAGATACTGTCTGATAGCATTCAGTTTCTTGCCGTATTTCGGACCAACTGTACGCAGCTGCGGTTTAAAGCTGTAAGATGTAAATGCGCTGACGTCATCTGTAAAGACAACTTCTTTGACATTTAATTCATCTGCAATAATGTCTTTGTAGAAATCAGACAGTTCAAATGCAGCCTTGACATACATCTTGCCAATCGGCTGTCTATTCTTGATGTTGGCTGTATTTCTGCAGGCACGGCCCTGTACAACGATCTGGAGAACATGATCCATGTCTTCTTCAAGCTTTGTATCGATCCATTCTTCATTCACTTCAGGGAAGTCACAGAAATGGATACTTTCCGGCGCATTCTTATCTACATTCACAACGATGTTTCTGTAGATTTCTTCTGTCATGAATGGGATCATCGGTGCAGCAGCCTTACAGATTGTAACAAGTGCTGTGTAAAGTGTCATGTAAGCATTGATCTTATCCTGCTCCATGCCCTTTGCCCAGAATCTTTCACGGCTTCTTCTGACATACCAGTTGCTCATATCATCCACAAATTCCTGCAGAACTTTGGCTGTTTCAGGGATCTTGTAAGCAGCCAGGTTGGCGTCAACGGCCTTCACTGTAGAATTCAGTTTGGATAAAAGCCATTTATCCATAACAGATAATTTGCCGTAATCCAGTGTATATTTCATCGGATCAAACTGGTCGATCTCAGCATACAGTACATAGAATGCATACGTATTATACAGTGTTCCCATAAACTTGCTGCGGCCTTCAAGAACGGCTTTCTTGTGGAAACGGTTCGGCAGCCATGGTGCGGAGTTGGAATAGAAATACCAGCGGATCGCATCTGCGCCGTATTCTCTCAAAGCTTCCATCGGATCAACCGCATTGCCCTTGGACTTACTCATCTTCTGACCGTTTTCATCCTGTACATGCCCCAGAACGATAACATTTCTGAATGGAGACTGGTTGAACAGCAGTGTGGAGATCGCCATCAGAGAATAGAACCATCCTCTTGTCTGGTCAACGGCCTCTGAAATAAAGTCTGCAGGATACTGTTCTTTGAACAGTTTCTCATTCTCAAATGGATAGTGATGCTGTGCAAATGGCATAGAACCGGAGTCAAACCAGCAGTCGATAACCTCCGGTACACGATGCATTTCCTTGCCGCATTCCGGACACTTGATGGTAACAGCGTCAATGAATGGACGGTGCAGTTCGATATCATCCGGGCAGTTGTCTGACATACTCTTCAATTCTGCAATGCTGCCGATGGCATGCTGGCATCCACATTCACATTCCCATACATTTAATGGTGTGCCCCAGTAACGGTTACGGCTGATACCCCAGTCCTGGATATTCTCAAGCCAGTTGCCGAAACGGCCTTTACCGATGCTCTCAGGGATCCAGTTGACTGTGTTGTTGTTGCGGATCAGGTCATCCTTGACAGCTGTCATCTTGATGAACCAGGATTCGCGTGCATAGTAGATCAGCGGTGTATCACATCTCCAGCAGTGTGGATAGCTATGCTCAAAGTTCGGTGCGGAGAACAGGAGTCCTCTCTCCTTCAGGTCTTTGATAACTTCAGGAGATACGCCGTTTTCACCTTCCAGATCTACTCTCTTGATACAGGAATGACCGGCCCACTTTGTTTCCTTTGTCATCATACCGTTTTCATCTACCATCTGTAAAAATGGCAGGTCGTATTTTCTGCCGACCTTGCTGTCGTCTTCACCAAATGCAGGTGCGATATGAACAACACCTGTACCATCTGTCATGGTAACGTAGCTGTCGCAGACAACATAGTAAGCTTTCTTCTTTGTCTCAACAGGATAAAGGGCTTCGTATTCTTTATATTCAAGGTCTGTACCTTTATATGTCTCCAGAACGTCGTATGTGCCTTCGCCAAGAACTGTATCAGCCAGTGCCTGTGCCAGATAGTACACATAATCTTCCTCTTTCATCTTAACTTTGATGTAAGTCTCATCAGGATTAACACAAAGTGCAACGTTGGAAGGCAGTGTCCAAGGTGTTGTTGTCCATGCGAGGATATAAGCGTCTTCGCCTTTTACCTTGAAACGTGCAATGGCAGATCTTTCTTTGACATCTTTATAACCCTGTGCAACTTCATGGCTTGAAAGCGGTGTTCCGCAGCGAGGGCAGTAAGGAACGATCTTGTAACCTTTGTAAAGGAGCTTCTTGTCCCAGATCTGCTTCAGTGCCCACCATTCGGATTCGATATAGTTGTTGTCGTACGTAACATACGGATGCTCCATATCTGCCCAGAAACCAACGGCATCGGAGAATTCTTCCCACATGCCTTTGTATTTCCAGACGCTGTCCTTACAATGCTGGATAAACGGTTCCATACCGTAAGCTTCGATCTGATCCTTGCCGTCCAGACCAAGCATCTTCTCAACTTCCAGCTCAACCGGCAGACCGTGTGTATCCCAGCCGGCTTTACGCGGCACCTTATAGCCCTTCATTGTCTTGTATCTTGGAATCATATCTTTGATAACACGGGTCAGCACATGGCCGATATGCGGCTTGCCATTGGCTGTTGGCGGTCCATCATAGAAAGTAAATTCAGGACTGTGCTGTCTCAGTTCAATACTCTTTTCAAAAATCATGTTGTCGGCCCAGAATTTCTCGATTTTCTGCTCTCTCTCAACAAAATTCTGATTGGCACTTACTTTGTCATACATCTTGTTTCCTCCTTATATAAAAAGCAAAGTAGATTTCTATGTTTTAAATGGAATGTGCCCTGGCACATTCATGCGCCCGGCGCAGTTGTTCAACAAAAAAAGCTCCCACTCCGAATAGGAATGAAAGCTTGTATTCATTAAACCACCTATACGACATACTGACATATGCGTTCCCTGTAACGGAGGAAAATCCGGCACAGCTTACCCGGCATCCGGCATCTCTTCTGACCTGTATCTCGTAACCCTGCTCAGCTCATGACCACGCTCAGTGTGTCATAACCCTGCTCAGTGTCTTATAACCTCAGTGTCAGAATATGTCGGCCTGTCAGCCTGCAACTCAGGAGTGATCTTCACATCCATGCTACTCGTATCGGCTCACACCTGCCGCCGACTCTCTGAAACTTTCATACGGAGCTACTGTCTCTGTCTTCGTCTTTATCCACTATGTAATCATAGTACAAAGACTTTGGTCTGTCAACCTTTAAAATCAAAAATCCCCTGTTTTGTATACAGAGGATTCCTGTCTTTTCTTTATACGGATAATGAGGCCAAGCTCATGCTCATGCCTGTATGCAGCCTTGCTGAATATCTGTTATGAATTAACAGGATTCCGCACGGTCGGCTGCCGGCGCTTCCTGTTTGCCCATAGCTTTCATCGCTGTTCTGAAAATCAATCGTCCAAGAGGACCGGCACCAAAAATCTGCCAGCAAAGTGCCATCGGGAAATTCATCACTGTTGTCTGGAACCATACCGCAATAAAGTTGCTGCCTGCGTTCTTAAAAAGTAATGTTGCAATAAAACTCATCATCGGACACATCAGACAAACGATCATAGATGAGATCGCCAGTGTAATGAAAATCGGCTTATCCTGAGGTGACACAATTCTAAAAGCTAACATAGTTGACAGCTTCTCAACAACAAAGAATTCCAGAATGATAGCTGCAGGCCACATAATTTTCATTTCACCAAATGCCATCAGGAATACCTGATTCGTCATGCCACCGATATTCAATGAAATATTATAGCAGATCATGGCATAGACCATCAAAAAGGCCATCAGAATTGTAAAAAAAACATTTTGTAATTTTGTCTTTGGCATAAAACACACTCCTTTTCATTAGAAAAGAACATAATGTGTGTTGTTCGTTAATCAGTTCCATGCCTTTGGACTCACTCTCAAATCCCGGCATCACCTGTACGTTTCCAATTTCTTACCAAATACATTCCTTATTTTTAATTCATTTACTATTTACAGCGTCAATCATTCTATCACAGTTTTCTTCCCTTCGTAAGTGTTTTTTTCATCATAAAACCATTTTCTGTATAATTTCTATTTGTATTCCTCCATTGCCCGTCCTTTCTGTGCATCTTTACTAAATTCTGTCCATATGGGAAAATACCCAAAAATTTTTCTGTATTTTGTTCATAAAATGACTTGTAAATTTTTGTCGGAATATTATAATAGCTATGGGGAATTAATCCCCATTTTATTTCATTATGTTTATTCATTGAGGAGACCGGAATTAATATGTATAGAGGAAACGACATTCTTAAAATTTACGATCAGGATCTGAACAACATTGGACGTGCCACTCGCGAGGAAGTACATACCCAAGGCCTGCTTCATCAGGTTGCCCATGTATGGATGTTCCAGCCAAAGGAAGATGATACTTATATCATGATCCAGAAGCGTGCATTGGACCGCGAACTTTATCCTGGCAAATACGACCTGATCCAGACAACACATTTTGATCCTGATGAAAGCTATGAAGAAGCCATCGTCGACAGTCTGCAGTACTACCGTGGCCTGAAGAAATCCAAGGAAGACATTATCCATGTGGGCAGCACCCATCAGCAGATTGACGTCGGCGACTATCATGACAATGCCCTTGTTCAGGTCTTCGCCATCTTCACAGCCAAGGCGCTTTTCATCATGCCGGATACAGAAGAAATCGTCAAAGTCCGTTTCGAAGACTTCCGCCAGCTCATCCACGGCAAGCAGAACACCATCAAACTTTACTCACTGGATGATGTTTATCTCAAAGAGAGCAGCGCCGATGAATGGTGGCTGAGGAAAGACGAATTTGTAGACGTCGTAGAACCATATATCGACAGCCGAATTGAAGAGATTTAAAATTCTTTCGTTGGTTTTGATAATCGGACGGCAGGAATAGCAAATAAAACCTCCATGAAACAACGCGCACCTGCACGAAACGTTTCATGGAGGTTTTATTTGCTATTGCCTGTCTGTGTATCAAAATATCTATAAATTATTTTACATTCGCAACCGTATGATTAGCATATGTATTCCACGTTGGCTCATAATCTTCGCTAGCCTGGTTTCCCCACATATCCCAACCTTCTCTAACTCCCCTTGCAAATAACTCTATTCTCGGTCCTTGACTACACCCTTCAATAATTGGAATCATCTCATCTGGTTTACGACTATGTTCCCTTTTCATTGTTCTTATCAAATTCACCTGAGATCTTGCTGGTTGAAGTGTTCTATTTGGAGAACTTTTCTTTTTTATACCAAATAAAAGCATCTCTGTTACATTTCGGAAATAGAATCCTACACCCCTGCCATCTGGTCCACCATCCTTGCGTACCTTCTCCCAAATAATATTCGATTTATAATCAAATCCCCACGCATCCATTACTGCTAATCCTTCTGGCAATAATGCATTCGGTACCCACAAATATAAATGCGCCTTCTCTCCTGCTAAATCCGCTATCGGAAGTGTCTTTATGTCCTCAATCGTCATCGTCGGGTAACGATTAAGTCTTTTATTTTCTGGGGCTACCTTTCCCGTACGATTCTGAAACTGCCATGGGGGATCCGCATAAATCGTATTGTACTTTCTGCCACTAGTATATTTTTTTAAGTTGTCTATTGTATTCTGTAATTCTTCGTTCATATCCAACTACACATTCCTTTCCTATTCCTATTGCCAAAATGGGGCATCCACCATTTCTTCTTGAATCTAATCTATAGAGCAATTTTCCCATCCAAGTAGTACTTGACCCATACTTTTTTATCAAGCTTTGCCCTCTGGAATCAAGCTCCTTTTTAAATATTTCATTCAAATTTTCAGCTCTCGTCACAATGACACCAACATCAATCAATCCACAATCAAAATATGTTCTCATCGCTAACAAATCCCTATCAAAAGTCTGATCTTTACTATTCCATTCCAAATCAAATGCTACTCTATTTTTTAAAAAATCTATATTATGTCCATCTATATACCCTTCAATTGTTTCCACCTCATAGGGTTCTTCTGCAAAACGTCCTCTTCTTTGTGCCTTTTGTCTTGGATATTTTTTTACCACAAGATCAGCACTTATACGAATCTCTCTCCAACCCAACGGATACAATACATCATCAAATTTTTTCGGAATAGGAGATTCATTTCCTCCAAATTTTTTAATATCCGAAACAGTCATTTTCAACTTCCTAAGGCAATCTTGTATTTCACTCCATTCTTTAGGAAAAGCATCATTTAAAATCTCTAATGCATGGCCATAATTATAAAATTCAAACTTTGAAAGTAATTCTTTATCAACACCTTTTTCAATATCCATTTTCATTCCCCCCATACACGCTTTCCAAAACCTTTTCTATTATATTCTATTTTCTAATGATTTTCAACGTTATACCTTTTCTTAACAATTCAACTTTTACAACATAATCAGACATTTCATTTTAGATAACTTCCTTAACGTCTAATTACGAAAACTCCCTGAAAACGTTTCGTGCGGATGCACGTTGTTTTCAGGGAGTTTTATTCATGATCAGCGTTTCAAGTTACTTGAGCTGAACCGTCATTTTATTCTGCGATATCTGCATACATGAAGTACCAGAAACCGTTAGCTGAATGCCAAGCACCTGTGATCTTGCTGCTCTGCAGCCAGAAATCGTTGTAGTAAGCGATTGGAATACAACCTGCATCTTCCATCAGAAGGTCTTCTGCTTTGTGAAGATCTGCTGAACGTGTAGTTGCATCTGTTGTAACTCTGGAATCTTCGATAGCTGCATCGAAGTCTGCATTAGTGTATTTACCATCGTTGTTGCCGTTTGTTGTGCAGAACAGTTCAAGGATGTTGGATGGATCTGTGTAGTCACCTACCCAACCGTTACGAGCAACATCGAATTCGCCGTTACGACGCATTGGTGTGAAACTTGCCCATTCAACGATGTTGACTTTAAGGTCGATACCAATTGCAGCCCAAGCCTGCTGTAAGTACTCAGCTACAACCTTGTGGTAACCTGCATCATTTGTTGTGTACTCGATCTGTGGGAAGCCTTCGCCGTTTGGATAGCCAGCTTCTTCCAGTAACTTCTTAGCTTCTTCAAGGTTAGCGTCGAAGTTGTCATTGTCAATGTAAGGTGTGCCGCCATTTGCATTTTCAGCAAATGAAGAACCATCTGTATCTAACCAGCCAGGACCTACAATTGCGCTTGCAGGTGAATATGTACCCTGCATCAGAGTATTCGCTACGTAGTTACGATCGATTGCAAGGCTTAATGCCTTACGTACTCTTGCATCCTGGAAATATTCTTTCTGAAGGTTCAGGCTGACATAGTATGTACCAATGATAGGATCTACATGGAATTCTTCATTGCCCTGAAGGCTAGGGATTTCTTCTGTAGGTACGTCTTTGATCATATCAACTTCGCCACTTGTGTATGCACTGTAAGCTGCGTTGGAGTCTTCGATCAGTTCAAACTCAAGTTTGTCAAGTTTGATGGCCTCAGCATTCCAGTAGTTAGGATTCTTGCTGAATGTGATGTGTGATCCAGGTACCCATTCTGTCATCATGAAAGGACCATTGGAGATATAAGTATCAGCAGATGTTGCCCAAGCATCACCATTTGCTTCAACTGTTGCCTGCTGAACAGGATTCAATGTTGCGAATGCTGCAAGTTCGCCGAAATATGAGCAAGGATGTGCAAGATTTACAACAACTGTCTTCTCATCAGGAGCCTGTACATCAAGTTTAGTGATATCGCCTGCGATTGCTTCATCATAGCCTTTAACCATACCAAGAACTGTCTCAGCATATGGAGCTGCTACATTAGGATCACATACACGCTGCCAGCTGTAAACAAAGTCTTTAGCTGTCAGATCTGTGCCGTCTGACCATTTGAGGCCATCTCTTAAGTGGAATGTCCATGTAAGACCATCTTCTGATGTCTCCCAGGATTCTGCCTGTCCTTCCTTTAACTGGCCATTCTCATCAAGAGTCAGAAGACCTTCAAATGCATGAAGGATCATGTTACCGCCATCTACAGCACTATTCAGTGCAGGGTCAACAGTTTCTGGGTCAGGACCAACCTGAACTTTCAGGATTTTCTCGCCGGTAGTGCTGCCAGCTTCTGTGGATTCTGCTGTTGTCTGGTTGTTGTCGCTTGCTGCTGTTGTTTCTTTTGCAGCGGAGCTGCCGCAGCCTGCCAGACCAGCTACCATAGCAGCTGTCAGCAGAAGAGGTAAGATTCTCTTTTTCATGTTCTCTCTTCTCCTTTTCTTTTTTGCAGATGCTCAGAACCAACCGCTTGGACCATGGCTCCGAACAATTTGCGTTTTCTATAAACATTATGCATTCCGCATAACTGCTTATCACAATTTATAATATTATAGTAACTGTTCAGAGCTAACCTCCAAAATGCTACGCATTTCGTCGGTGTGGCGTATCCGCCAAATAAAATTTCAAAAACAGTCTTAAAAATGCAAGCATTTTATACCTGTTTTTTGAAATTTTGCTTAGCTCTGAACAATTACACATTATACCATTCACAGCGCTGTCTGTGAAACGGTACTTTTAGTTGCACTTGTCCAGATGATGACAAGCTGCATAATGTCCCGGAGCCACTTCCTTGAATTCCGGAACTTCCTTCGCACACTGTTCGTCTGCATATGGGCAGCGTGTTCTGAAACGACATCCTGAAGGTGGATTCAGCGGGCTAGGTACATCGCCTTCAAGAGCGATACGCTTGCTGGCCCTTGCCTGCTTCGGGTCTGCGATCGGGATCGCAGAGATCAGACTCTTTGTATATGGATGCAGGCTGTGCATTGTCAGCTCATAGCTGTCGGCAAGTTCCACCATTCTGCCAAGGTACATAACGCCGATACGGTTGGAAATATGCTTAACAACGGACAGATCATGGGCAATGAACAGATAAGTCAGATTCATGCTCTCCTGCAGATCCTCAAACATATTGATAACCTGCGCCTGAATAGAAACATCCAGCGCGGAAATCGGCTCATCACACACAATGAATTCCGGATGAACAGCCAATGCTCTTGCAATGCCGACACGCTGACGCTGACCGCCTGAGAACTCATGCGGATAACGATTCGCATGCTCGGAGTTCAGACCAACGCGACGAAGCATCTCGATAATCATATCATAACGCTCCTGCTTGGAAGATGCAAGATGGTGGATATCAATTGGTTCACCGACAATATCACCGACTGTCATACGCGGGTCCAGACTGGCGTATGGATCCTGGAATACAATCTGCATTTTCTTACGATAAGGCAGCATATTCTCTGCAATCTTCTTCTCTTTATCAAAAATAACCTTATCATCATAAATAATTCTGCCGCCCGTCGGTTCATAAAGACGGAGCAGTGTACGTCCTGTTGTTGTCTTACCGCATCCGGACTCACCAACAAGACCAAGTGTTTCACCTCTGTTGATAAAGAAGGAAACATCATCTACAGCCTGAACATATTTCTTGTTCTTTCCAAAACCACCGGCCGGAAAGTACTGCTGCAAATGTTCTACCTGAACTAATTTATCACTCATTTTGCGGCCTCTCTTTCCATCTGTTCCTTCTGGTTCATCCAGCACTGTGTATAGTGTACATCATCGAAAGTTGTCACCGGTGCCATCTCTCTCAGGCAGATCTTCATACAGTTTGAACAACGCGGTGCAAACGGACATCCTGCAGGAGGATTCAGCAAATCGATCGGTGTACCCTCAATCGGCACCAGACGCTCATGCTCTTTGGCATCCAGTCGCGGAATACTCTTCAGAAGGCCCTTTGTATATTCATGCTTCGGATTGTAGAAAATATCATCCGTTGTACCATATTCGACAATACGTCCGGCATACATAACAGCAATCCTGTCGCACATGCTGGCAACAACACCAAGGTCATGGGTGATCATGATGATCGCCATACCAAGCTTCTCTTTCAGCTCCATCATCAACTCAAGGATCTGTGCCTGAATCGTCACATCAAGGGCTGTTGTCGGCTCATCGGCAATCAGAAGCTTCGGTTCACATGCCAATGCGATCGCAATCATAACACGCTGTCTCATACCGCCGGATAACTCATGCGGATACTGCTTCAGACGCTTTTCAGGCTCATTGATACCAACCAGTTCCAGAAGTTCTTTGGCTCTGGCCCGGGCCTGCTCTTTATTCTTGTCTGTATGCAGAAGAATAACTTCCATGATCTGGTTGCCAATTGTATAAACAGGATTCAAACTTGTCATCGGATCCTGGAAAATAATCGATACTTCGTTGCCTCGGATCTTACGGAACTCCTTCTCAGACAGATCGTTGATACGGTGACCGTTAAAATCAATCGTACCACCGACTAACTTACCCGGGTAAGCAGTCAGTCCCATCAGACTGTATGCAGTAACGGATTTACCTGAACCACTCTCTCCTACAATACCGAGGACTTCACCATCATTCAGATGGATAGAAACGTCATTCAATGCCTTAACTTCACCGGCAGGTGTGAAGAATGAAAGACGTTCGTGCTGTATATCTACAAGATATTCTGACATAATCTTACACTCTCCTTCCTAGTTCTTAAGTTTAGGGTCAAAGGCATCTCTGAGGCCATCGCCCAGTAAGTTAAAGCTCAGAATAATCAAACTGATAACTGCTGCCGGAATAAACAGCAGATACGGATATGTATTCAAACCATTGATCGCATCACTGGCAAGACTTCCCAGAGAAGGCATCGGAACAGCAACACCAAGACCGAGGAAGCTCAGGAAACTCTCCGTAAAGATAGATGACGGAATCTGCAGTGTTGTTGTAACGATCAGTGTACCGATACAGTTTGTCAACAGATGCTTCTTGATAATTCTCGCTGAAGATGCACCCAGTGCTCTTGCAGCTGTAACATATTCACTTTCCTTCAGCATCAGGATCTGGCTTCGTACCATACGTGCCATACCAACCCAGTACAAAAGAGCGAATACGATGAAAATACTGATCAGGTTCTCACCAACAACGGAAATCCATCCGAAGCCCGGCGCCTGAGCCAACACCTTCAATGGTGCCTTCAAAGCGAAGGACAAAAGAACGATCAGCAGGACATCCGGAATGGTATAAATAATATCAACAATACGCATCATGATCAGATCGACCCAGCCGCCTGCAAAAGCAGCGATGGAACCGAAAATAGAACCGATGACAAGAATGATCGCTGCTGCAATGATACCAACCAGCAGGGAGATACGGCTTCCCATCATGACACGGATCGCATAATCACGGCCCATCTTATCTGTGCCGAAGAAATGCGGAAATACCTTCTCGCCGGCTGCTATTTGCTCCATCTCTTTGGCAGAATAATGCATCGGTGCAAGGTTATTCGCACCCTGAATCTGCTGTTCGTAACTGTATGGATAAAATGCCGGAACAATAAAGGCAAAAATCATAACAATAATAATGATAAACAGACAAACCATAGCCACTTTGTTCTTACGCAGACGTCTGAAACCATCTTTCCAGAAGCTAACGCTGTCACGCATGACAACAAGGCTTTCCTTCTCTTCATCAGTAGCCGGAAGGAAGTCGTCTGGATTTAACTTTAATTGAAAACTTAACGGATTCTTCTCCATTATCACTTACCCTCCTGTTTATTTCAGCTTGATACGCGGGTCTACCAGTTTGTAGACAATGTCAACAATAACATTCATAACGATCATGATCGTCGCAAGGAAAATTGTTGTACCCATGATCATCGTGTAATCACGGCCATTGATGGCTTTGATGAATTCGCCGCCAAGACCCGGAATTGTAAAAATCTTCTCTGTAACAAAACTACCTGTCAGTGTATAAGCCAGCATAGGACCTACATATGTAATAACAGGCAGGATTGCATTACGAAGGGCATGCTTAAACAGGGAAACCTTCTGTGACAAACCCTTTGCCTTCGCTGTACGCATATAATCCTGGCCGAGAACATCCAGCATGGATGAACGCATCAGACGCATGATATATGATGTCGGATAAGCTGCCAGCGCAACCACCGGCATAATGTAGCTCTGCGCACTCTTAAGGCCCAGTGTCGGCAGCCACTGCAGTTTAACGCCAAAGACGTAAAGGAGCAGCGTACAGATAACGAACCCGGGCACCGCAATACCGCAGGTGGCAATGACACTGAACAAACTATCAATAAAAGTGCCTCTCTTGTATGCAGCCAGAACACCCAGCGGCACACCGACACAAAGTGCAAGGACGACAGCCATTCCGCCTAATCTAGCGGATACAGGGAACTTTGTCGCAATAATATCCATAACTGTACGGCCTCTCTGCTTCAGGCTGTCACCGAAGTCGCCGTGAGCTGCATCGGAAATATAAGTAAAATAACGTTCTGCCATAGGTTTATCCAGTCCATACTTAGCTTCCAGCGCTTTTGTTGCTGCAGGGCTGATTGCCTTCTCTGATAAGAACGGTCCGCCCGGAACCAGGTTCATCAGAAAGAATGTGATCGTGGCAACTGCCCAAATGGTCACGATTGCAAGTGCAATTCTCTTGAGTATGTATTTACCCACTTTTCTCTCTCCTATTCAATTTAGTTTTCTGCTATTATAACGTCTAAGACGGACATTTGTCTATGTACAAAAAATACCATTTGTATAGTATACTTCATCACGTTAATAGACTAAATAACAACAGTCATATGAAATAATTTAAATTATAGCATATATTGTTTGAATTGTACAGCAAAAAAAACACTTCGCAGCTTTAACAAAGCGACTCCACGAAGTGTTTTCTGAATATTTATTCATTTTTTAATGTTTTTTTGACATTTTTGCTAATATTTATTGGAAATATTTGTCATCATATTCATTTATCGAACCATGTCCGGTGTAATCTCATCCAGACTGAATGCACCGCACATAGCCATCGTATCTGCCAGTTCTCCGGCCAGTTTGTCAATGTAGGCTTTCACGCCTTCTTCGGCACCACCGTAAACAGCTGTTACAAAAGGACGGGCGATAATAACTGCATCTGCACCAAGTGCCAGTGCCTTGAAAATATCCACACCGCTTCGAATGCCGCCATCCACAAAAATCTTCATGCTGCCGCCGACAGCCTTCACGATTTCAGGAAGAACTTCTGCTGTTGCCGGGCACTGATCCTGTACACGTCCGCCGTGATTGGATACAACAATGGCTGCTGCTCCCGCTTCCTTCGCCTTCAATGCACCCTTCACTGTCATAACGCCCTTCACGATAAACGGCGCACCGGCCATTTCTGCAATGTCCTTCAGATCCTCGACGGATTTGCCGCCTGCCGGCGGATCCATATTCTTCAGGAACGGCAGACCGGCTGCATCCACATCCATAGCCACTGCAAAAGCACCGGACTTCTTCACCAGATCCATCTTCTCACGGATCGTATCCAGATTCCACGGCTTCACTGTCGGAACACCCATGCCGCCGGCCAATGCGATCGCATCTGTTGCCGCTTCCATCACCTTCGGATTCGTACCGTCACCTGTAAAAGCAACAATGCCATTTTCTGCACAGGCAGAAACAAGGACTTTATTATAAGAAACATCATCATATGCATCGCTGTAATGCAGGTTCACAGCCCCTACAGGTCCTGCAAAAAACGGATACTTGAACTTCTTTCCAAAGAGTTCAAGGGATGTATCCACTGCCTTCGGCGCACACAATGTATCCATATTCACTCTGATCTCCTGCCACTTCTGGTAATTGCGAATGGCCGTATCGCCGACACCCTTGGCTCCGGGACCCGGAACGGTGTTGCGGCATGCCAGACCATTGCAGACCGGACAGGCCTTACATAACTTGCCGATGTTCTCTCTTGCATTCGCAAGTACTTCATTATAATTCATAATCTCCTCCTCACTCCGACGTCATCCTTTCTACTACCCCCGGATCATGTCGGTCTTTATTTTAAATATAATCGCAGTGCCTGAAACCATACGCTCAGGCTCGCTTACCCCCTACAAACTAAGTATAACACCAATTACACCAGATGCAAGAATATAAATGATCGGATGCTTGCCTGTTTTCTTATAAACAACATACAGCACCACGCCAAATATAAACGCTTTTATATTGAAGAGATCCGTCAGCGATCCTGTTTCTGCAAACAGCTGTGATCTCAGAAACGCGGCCTCAGCCACACGAAGTCCTGCCACAGAAATCAGACCCACGGATGCGGCTCTCAGGCCATACATACAATATTGTACGTATTTATTCGTTTTAAATTTCTCCAGAATATTCGACACAATAATAATGATAATAATAGACGGTGTTACCAGTCCGGCCACCGCAGCAATACCGCCTAAAACACCCATGGAAGTAAAGCCCGTATAAGTAGCCATATTGATGCCCATCGGTCCCGGTGTGGATTCCGAAATAGCAATCATATTGGAAATATCATCCAGCGTAAACCAGCCTGTCGCAGCCTGCATATCATAAAGGAACGGCAGTGTTGCCAGACCGCCGCCAATGGCAAAAAGTCCTGTCTTAAAAAATTCCCAGAAAAGTCTAAATATCAACATATTTCATCCCTCCTATGCTTTCTTCTGCGCTTTTGAACGTTCCATCAAAGTCTTGATGATCACACCTGCTGCTCCGGCACATACAATCCATACAAAAGATGCAACATCGGTAAACAGTGACAGAATCACAACGGCCGCAAAAATCAGATACGTCGCCGCATCGATCAGAGACTTCTTCGCCAGTTTGATAACGGCATCCAGCACCAGGACACACACACAGACACGAATACCTGCAAGGGCATGCTGTACCCAGACAATATGTGTAAAACTGTTAATGAAGGCGGCGATGATCATGATAATGACCAGTGAAGGAAAAACACATCCGATAGTCGCCACAATACCGCCGATAATACCTTTGCGCTTATACCCGATAAATGTCGCGGTATTAACAGCAATAATACCCGGTGTACACTGACCGATAGCATAATAATCCATCAATTCCTCACTCGTTGCCCAGTTTCTGTTCTCCACAACTTCACGCTGCAGAATCGGCAGCATCGCATAGCCGCCGCCGAAAGTAAATCCGCCAATCTTGGCAAACACAATAAATAATTCCCATAACTCTTTCATAATCTCTATAATCTCCTTTCTCTTCCCATCCGAATCCCTTTCTGTCAGGATTCGCTTTATTTATCGTTGTGAAAATACACCTCCTGGTTTATAATAATTCTTAAAGCAATGTTTTCCTGTCCACCATTTCATTACGGCCGATGATGCCTCCGTTCCGGACGGCATACATTATGATAGAGAGGTTTCCATGACACTTATACAGCTGAAATATTTCCAGACGATCTGCAAATACAACAATATCACACGGGCATCTGCCGAACTCCATGTCTCCCAGCCCAGTCTCTCCAATGCGGTCAAGGAACTGGAGCGTGAATTCGGTGTCAGTCTGTTCACCAGGCGCAGCCGCGGTCTGGAACTGACTCCGGAGGGTCGCTACTTCCTGGATGAGGCAGATAAGCTTCTGGAACAGGCCGAACAGCTGACAACCAATATGAAGCATATGTCTACAACCGACAGAACACTGACCCTTGGTCTTCCGGCCATGAGCGGTTCCCTCGTCTTCACAGATCTCCTTCGAACCCTCTATGCCCGTTCTCCCGGTACACATATCCAGGTCATGGAGAATGGTTCTCTGGCCAATCGTTCCAAAATCATGGATCACACTCTGGATGCGGCCATTATCACCCGAAACGGACCGCTCCCTCCGGGCATCGGCCATGTGACGCTGCGTCATGTCAACGTCTGCCTGTATCTGTCCGTCATGCATCCCCTGGCTGAGAAAGATACCGTAACAACCGACGACCTGGATCAACTGCCTCTGGCCATGCTGCCGGAAGATACTTTCCTCGACCACTGCATCGATCAGTATTATGAAACCCTTCATCTGAAGCCGAGTATCATTGTCCGCACCAATCAGCTGGCAACTATCCAGCAATTGGTGGCAACCAACACAACCGCGGCTTTTCTTCTGGATCATGTACTGGAAGAAAGCAGCGATATCGTGAAACGGACGGTACCGGGCCTTTTGCCTGCGGAGATCGACCTGATCTGGAAATCCAGCCGCCATCTCTCACCGCATCTGAAGAATCTGATCACAGCCGCCCGGAACATCTGACGAACCGAACTGTACAATCCAAAAAATCTGCTGCCTGAATGGCCGATATCTGACAGATCTGATACAGTTAGTGTTTCTCAACATTCTATCCATATTGTAAGCTATATGGAACAATTATTCCAATACTGATGTTTTATCGTGGTATAGTTTTATTCTATACCACTTTTTCTATTTTCCTTTGTAAACGTTTCCAAAACGAATTCTATTTTGTCGAATATTGCATTTTTTTCGGAGCAATTATGAATTTTTCTTGATATTCCATCACATTTTTGAATGTTTAATATTTAACGCTTGCATTTAGTCAAACCATATCGTATAGTAAAAATATATGTATGCAATACACTCCGTACGACAGTCTGCATTCCTGCTGCTGTTTGTACGATAGAAAATAAGGGGATTTCAGATTGTATTTGCAAAGTTAAAAAAGGAGGTTTCTCAAAAGTGGGAGAAGTACAAATCAAACCATTCAAACGTGTTCTCGTCGCTAACCGAGGCGAAATCGCCATCCGTGTTTATCGTGCTCTGAATGAGCTGGGTATTACAACCGTCGGTATTTATTCCAAGGAAGACCGCTATGCCCTCTTCCGTTCCAAAGCAGACGAATCCTATCAGCTGAAAGAAAATAAAGGTCCTGTTGATGCTTATCTGGACATCAAGGGCATTATTGAAATTGCCAAGAAGGCAAATGTTGATGCTATCCATCCGGGCTATGGTTTTCTCTCTGAGAATCCGGACTTTGTCGAGGCCTGCGCAAAAGCCGGCATCGTATTTATTGGACCTTCCGAGGACATCATGAATGCCATGGGTGATAAGATTTCTTCCAAACAGATGGCTATCAAAGCCGGTGTTCCAATCATCCCTGGTGTAGATCACGCATTGAAGACAGAAGAAGAAGTCATGAAAGTTGCTGAGATGGTCGGTTATCCGGTTATGCTGAAAGCCTCCAACGGCGGCGGCGGCCGCGGTATGCGTATCGTCAACAGCGCCGAAGATATGCCGAAGGAATACCGCGAAGCCTGCAATGAATCCAAAAAGGCTTTCGGTGATGACCAGATCTTCATCGAGAAATACATCCGCGGACCAAAGCATATCGAAGTACAGGTGCTTGCAGATAATTACGGCAACGTTGTTCACCTTTACGATCGTGACTGCTCCGTGCAGCGTCGTCATCAGAAAGTTGTCGAATATGCCCCTGCATTCAGCATTCCTGAATCAACACGTCAGATTATTTTCGACAGCGCTATCAAGCTTTGCAAGCAGGTCGGCTACAGAAATGCCGGTACACTTGAATTCCTTGTGGACCAGGAAGGCAATCCATACTTCATTGAGATGAACCCTCGTGTCCAGGTTGAACATACCGTTTCCGAGATGGTTACAGGCATCGATATTGTTGCTTCTCAGATTCTCATTGCCGAAGGTTATCCGCTGAACAGCCCTGAGATCAATATTCCATCCCAGGATGCTGTCAAGTGTCAGGGATTCTCGATCCAGACACGTGTTACAACAGAGGATCCATCCAATAACTTCCTTCCGGACACAGGCAAGATCACTGTTTATCGTTCCGGTTCAGGCAATGGTATCCGTCTTGACGGCGGCAACGCTTATGCAGGCGCTGAGATTCTTCCATATTATGATAGTCTTCTTGTAAAAGTGATCACACACGACCGTACATTTGACGGTGCCATCCGCAAGTCTCTCCGCGCATTGAAGGAACTGCGTATCAGAGGTGTCAAAACCAACGTGCCTTTCCTGATCAATGTCATCAACCATGAGACATTCAGAGCCGGCCAGTGCTACACCACTTTTATAGAAGAAACACCTTCTCTGTTCCAGCTGCAGCGCAGCCAGGACCGTGCAACCAAGATCATCGAATTCCTGGGTGACAGAATCGTCAATACAACTGGCGGCGACAAACCATTTTATGAAAATCGTGAAATTCCTCAGTTCGATGAGGAGAAAACGGTTTATGGTGCCAGAGACGAATTCTTAAAGCTTGGAGCCAGGGACTTTACTCAGAAGATCTTGAATGACAAGAAATTATACGTGACAGATACAACTATGCGTGATGCCCAGCAGTCCCTGATGGCAACCCGTATGCGTACGAAGGATCTCGCCGGTGCAGCCCGTGCAACCAATGCATTTATGCAGAATGCTTATTCCGTTGAATGCTGGGGCGGTGCCACATTCGATACCGCTTATCGTTTCCTGAAGGAATCTCCATGGAAGCGTCTCGAAATTCTCCGTGAGAGAATGCCGAACACTATGCTCCAGATGCTGCTGCGTGCATCCAACGCCGTTGGTTACAGCAATTATCCGGATAATGTGGTTAAGAACTTTATTGATGTTTCCTCCAAAGCCGGCATTGATATTTTCAGAATTTTCGACTCCCTGAACTGGGTTGAGAATATGAAGATGCCAATCGAAGAAGCATTGAAAACAGGCAAGATTGTCGAAGGTACACTCTGCTATACAGGCGATGTTACGAATCCAAACGAGAAGAAATACACACTGGATTATTATGTCAAGAAAGCCAAAGAACTCGAAGCACTTGGTATCCATACCTTCTGCATCAAGGATATGGCCGGACTTCTGAAGCCATACGCTGCCAAAGAGCTGATCGGTGCGCTGAAGTCCGAACTGAAGATTCCGGTTCACCTTCATACACATGATTCTACAGGCAACGGTGTTGCAACTGTCCTGATGGCTGCAGAAGCCGGCGTTGATATCGTCGATCTGGCCATTGAATCCATGAGCACACTGACCAGTCAGCCATCCATGAACTCTGTTGTTGCTGCCCTGCAGGGTACAGACCGTGACACAGGCCTTGATCTTGATGAACTCAGTGAACTTGGCCGCTACTACGGCAGAGTCCGCAAGGTTTACAAACAGTTTGAAAGCGGTATGAACGCACCAAACGTTGATATTTACAAGTACGAGATCCCTGGCGGTCAGTACTCCAACCTTCTCGCCCAGGTTGAAAGCATGGGTATGAAGAATCAGTTTGAAGAAATCAAAGAGCTGTACAGACAGGCTAACGAGCTTCTCGGCAATGTTACAAAAGTTACTCCTACATCCAAGGTTGTCGGTGATATGGCTATCTTTATGCTGAAGAACGGTCTGAACAAAGACAATATCCTTGAACTTGGCCAGGATCTCTCATTCCCTGCCTCTGTTGTAGACTACTTCAAGGGCATGATCGGACAGCCTGAAGGTGGATTCAATCCTGAACTTCAGAAGATGATCCTCAAAGGTGAGAAACCGATCACTGTCCGTCCGGGTACATTGCTTCCAGATGTCGATTTTGACGCTGTTAAGGCCATGCTGAAGGATAAATACGATCTCTCAGATTTCTCAGATTATCAGCTGGATCTGAAGGCTGTCAGCTATGCCCTCTATCCAAAGGTATATGAAGATTACTGCGAACATTTCCAGGCATACAACGATGTTACACGACTTGAAAGCCATGTTTACTTCTATGGCCTGCGCCGCGGTGAGGAAACAACCCTTAAGATTGGTGAAGGTAAAGATCTGCTGATCAAGTTTATGGAAATGTCTGCACCTGATGAGGAAGGCAAACGTGTCCTCAGCTTTGAAATCAACGGTTCTGTCCGCGAAGTCACTGTTCAGGATAAGAAGCTTGAAGTTAAGTCCGATAAGAAACTGAAAGCCGATAAGTCCAACCCGGCTCATGTTGGTTCTACGATTCCGGGTACAGTCAGCCAGGTATTCGTCAAAGAAGGCGAAGAAGTGAAACAGAACCAGCCGCTGCTCGTACTCGAAGCCATGAAGCTGGAGACAACTGTCGTTGCCAAACAGGACGGTGTTATCGACAAGATTTATGTTGCTGCAGGCGATCGCGTCAATACCGGCGATCTGTTGCTGTCCTTCCAGAAATAATACCTTATATAAACAAAAAGCGCAGTCCATGCTTTATGCCTGGCTGCGTTTTTTGTTTTTATTGTGCCCCGTGTTTCATTTTATAGTCTCTGTCGCTATGCTCATAGTTGCAATACTGAATTTTACGCATAAAAAATAGCCGTCCATGAACTTTGGCGAGTTTTAACGGCTATTTTTATAAATAATGCTATTTCGCCGGGTCGGGTGAGCGCATTCACCTTCCGACTTCCTATATTCTTATTATACCTTTCTTACAGGCGTTTGTAAATACTTCTTACAGTTCTTTTTCCAGCAGCGCATAGAACTCACACGCAAGCAGAATCTCATCTACAGGGCATGTTTCATTGACAATATGACATCCGGCTTCATCCCCCGCACCGAAAATAATGGTTGGTACACCAAGATATCCGCCTGTCACCCATCCATTTGTGCAGCCATTTCTTCGATAAATAACCGGCTCACGTTCAATACCTTTAACAGCTTCGCAGGCACTCTGAACCATATGATTAGAAACATCTGTATGCCATGCATTGACCATATTGTGCATCACTACATCACGGCCTGTCCAGCTCTTATCTGCAACATCCACGACTTTCCATTCTGTATCCGGAATATCTTTACAAAACGCATTCATTTCAGCTGCTAATACTTCCTCTGTCTGTTCCGGTGTAATTCGACGGTCAATCGTCAGTTTTGCAATTCCCGGAATAGAATTAATAGATGGTGCATCTGTCTCAATCTTTGTGCAGGCTATGGAGCCATTTTGTCCATCTGCCTGAACCAATTCTTCGCCATATGCTTTCACACGTTCAATGATTGGCATCATTTTATACAGTGCATTATCCCCCTGCTGATGTCTGCTGGCATGAATACTGGTTCCCTTTACTGTAATTTCAAATAACGCACGTCCATGGTGTCCATTGCTGATGCGCAAATGTGTCGGTTCACAGATAACTGCATAATCCGGTTTAAAATTCAGTTCTTCAAATTCATTTTTAACAGCAACGCCTTCATAATCTTCTTCCATCGTTGAGCAGCTGACATAAATCGTCTTACCTTCTGCATATCCCAGTTCTCTTGCCAGATAAGCGCCATATACGGAAGCAGCCGCAGAGGATTTCATATCGACAGAACCGCGTCCATGAAGATATCCATCGTAATTTTCACCGCACCATGGATCAAAATCCCATTCCTCCGGCTTTGCAATCACCGTGTCCAGATGCCCGTCAAAATAAACTTTCATCGGGCCATTGCCAATGATACCAACAACACTTCCTATACTGTCGATAATGACCTGATCAAAATTCAGCTTTTCCATTTCTTCTTTGACACGATATACAGCATCTTTTTCATGACATGTATAACTCTTAATTCTGATTAGATCCTGCGCAAAAGCAATTAGCTGCGGGCCAATTTCTTTCATTAGTTCCTGTCTTGTCTTCATATTATACCTCCTCCATTTTTGCCGCTAAACGGCACTTCTCTATTTGTTTCAGTTATTTATATAAGCAATTATCATTCCACTAATATCTTCCAGCTGTCCGTATTTTTACCAATTATTTCAATTGTCATTTATGGAATCTAACCAAAAAGCAGTAGCCTGTTTCATTCAAAATATATCTATTTTATTTTTTTATCATTATGATATCAAATATCAAAAAAATAATTTCAGAATGATAAAAATATCATTTTGAAACTGCTGCTTACCAAAAAAATATCCCAACAAATGTAAAGCCGAAAAGTCTTACATTCGTCAGGATATTTGTGGTAGATTCTGAAGAGAGTAGATAATTATTTCTTAATTAGTTTTGATTTGGTTCTAAGCGATTTTATCGCTTTATCTGTTGATTGCCTTACTGTTTTTTACTTTACAGCCGCAATAACTTCAATTTCTACAAGTCCGCCTGCAGGTAATGCAGCAACCTGTACGCATGAACGAGCCGGGAATGTTTCGCCAAATGCTTTCTGATATAAAGCATTCACTGTTGCGAAATCTGCAAGGTCTTTAACAAAAACAGTTGTTTTGATAACATCTGCAAAAGTTGCACCTGCTTCTTCCAGAATAGCTTTGAGATTGTTTAAAGACTGTACTGTCTGTGCTTCTACACCTTCCGGCAATTTGCCTGTCGCCGGATCAATACCCAGCTGACCGGATGTGAATAATAAACCTTCTGTACGAACTGCCTGAACATATGGTCCAATAGCAGCAGGTGCTTTTGATGTGTTTACAATATTTTTCATTTTAGAGTCTCCTTTCATTTAATCACACGATACACTCTATATTATAGAGCAAATCACGTGCCAAGTCTGAATTCCCATCATCCAGCTTTATTTTCTCTTTTTTCATGGCTTTCTAGCCTTAACACTCCTTCATTTTCTCATTTTGATATTTTTTATTTTCTCATTTTGATATTTTTTCTATGTTGAGAATCAGCAATTTTGCCCTTTTCTATCTTTTTTATATTAAATTCTCCTCTTTTCCACCATTTTTTCATTGTTTCCCTACAAAAATACATCTGGCACACAAATTGCTTTTATATAAAACCATCAACCGGATATCTTATAAAAATCACTGCTTCAGCAACAGCGAAAATTCCGGTAAAAGAAAGGGGAAAACAATGGAATACATCTTTAGTGGTCTTGAACCACAAAACGTCCTGAAAAATTTTTGGGACTTATCGCAGGTTTATTCCCGCCGTGCAGATAACACCCAAGGCATCAGTGATTATCTTGCGAATTTCGGCAAAAAACTTGGTCTAAAAGTCATTCAGGACCCAACAACCAATGTTATTATTTACAAACCTGCATCCAAAGGGTATGAGAATGCACCAACTGTCATGCTGGCTGGTCATATGGATATGATCTGTGCCGCTAATCCTGGTGTTGTCCACGATTTCGACAACGAACCACTGAAACTTATTCTTGATGCAGACGGTGATACCATTCACGCTGACGGAACCACACTTGGTGCTGATGATGGTCTGGGGCTTGCCTTTATCCTGTCTGTTCTGGAATCAGACACAATTGCACATCCTGCAATTGAAGCTGTTTTCACAACCAATGAGGAAACAGATATGAAAGGTGCTTGGGAACTGAACTACAGTGCCCTAACAAGTAAAATCATTCTCAGCCTTGATGCCACACGTCTGTCACTGGGCGGTGCCGGAGAACTGGAAATGGAAATGTTCATGAACTATCAGTCTGTTCCTTCCAGAGAAGGCGATGTTCAGAGTACATTGGCCATTTTCGGCCTGATTGGCGGCCACAGCGGAAAAAATGCATTTGCAGAAAGAGGCAATGCGAATACATTGCTTGTACGTGTTCTTTCTGATCTTCAGAAAAACAAAAAAGTACCTTTCCGTATTGTTCGTTTTACAGGCGGAGACTACACAGCCTGCGCTTTTGCCCGTGAAGCAGCCTGTACAATCAGCTATCCGGAAAAATACAAAGTCATCGTTGAACATGCTGTTGACGAATGGCAGAAACTTTATTCTTCAGAACTGGCTGTGCCTGATCCAAATGTCAAATTGACATGCACACCTGCTGAGAAAGTAGCTGAAACATTATCCGACAACGACACCGACCGATTCATCACATTTATGACAATCCTCCCTGATGGTCTGTGCTCTCTCCATAAACATTTTGAGCATAAATATGAATCATGTGTCAATGTTGGTGTTGTTGAAATGCAGGAAAATGCCATCCGCGTTATCACCTGCATCCGTTCGGCGCTGGCCAGCAAAAAGTATTTCCAGTTCGACAAGATTGAAAAAGTATGTCACGTTATGGGTGTGACATATAATATTCTTCATGACCTGCCTCAGTGGGAATACAACAATCACGCACGTGTAGCTGAAGTCATTGGTTCAATCTACGCTGATATGGAACCGAATGTTGCTCAGGGTACATGTGAACAGGGCATTTTCCTCATGCATATGCCGGGTGCTGAGGCTGCCGGAGTTGGACCTGTCGTTGACAGTCCACACTCACCAAATGAAAAAATTTCTATCCATACATTAACAGATGACTGGAATCGATTTGTTCGTGTATTGGAAGCAATGATCAACTATTAACATTTTTATTTGCATACATATTGAATAATAACCCTTCCCATTTTATACCCCGGACAGAACGCTATGTCCGGGGATTTTTTAGGATAATATTAAATCCCTATCTGACTTTAAGAGGAGGAAATTATAATGTCTGAAACAAACACCAAAAAAACCGTTAAAATGCCGCATATCTTTGCGATACTTTTCTGTGTCCTTGTTCTTGTAACAATTCTGACCCATTTGATGCCTGCCGGAGAATATACCCGCTTTGTTGATGAAGCAACCGGCCGTACAGTCATTGACCCGCAAAGTTATACTCAGGTTCCGGGAACTCCGGTTGGTCTTCTGGCTATGCTGACTGCCATTCCTGAGGGTTTTGAGCAGGCGGCTCTGATTGTCATTCTGACTTTCTGCGTTGCCGGTACTTTTAATCTGATTACATCTGTCGGGTTAATTCCTGCACTTTTGAAGAGTATTTCAAGAAAATTTGCTGACAAAGGTATCGTAGTTGTCCCTTTACTTCTGATCATCATCTCAGTACTGGACAGTTTCCTTGGCATGCCGGAATTAACCATCGTTTATATTCCCATTATCATGCCGCTGATGCTCGGTCTCGGCTTTGATTCTATCACAGCCTGCGGTGTTGTTATCTGCGGAAGTGCTGTCGGTTTTACCGCCGGTCTGGCTAATCCATATACCGTTATCCTAGGTCAGCAGCTGGTGGGACTTCCGCTTTACTCTGGTATCGCCATGCGTATTGCCGTCTACTTTGTTCTTCTGATTATTACCTGTCTTTATGTCATGCGTTATGCAATCAAAGTACACAAAAATCCTCAGGCCAGTCTGACTTATGAACAGGATCTGAAAAAACGTGAAAACATCAATGCTGATGACGGTCAGCCAATCATCTTAAACTTCCGCCAGAAGCTTTCAGGGGTCTTTGCTGTCGGCATGTTCATCTTCATCATTGCAGGCACCATCGCCTGGGGATGGGGCATGGCAGAAATGTGCGGCATGTTTATCGCCATGGGTATCGGTGTTGGCCTGATTTCCGGTCTGGATGTCAATGGTCTCTGCAGCACTTTCCTTGATGGATGCCGCGGCATCATCATGGGCGCCCTGGTTCTTGGCCTGGCCCGCGGTATCTCTGTTATCATGACAGAAGGCAACATCCTGGACACGATTGTTTATTATCTTTCCAACATGATTGGACATCTTCCGGATGCCGTTACCATTATCGGTGTGCTGCTCGCCATCACGGTACTGAACTTCTTTATCTATTCCGGTTCCGGCAAAGCGGTTCTGATCATCCCAATCATTTCTCCATTAGCTGACACATTAGGTATCTCACAGCAGACAGTCATTCTTGCCTATCAGTTCGGTGACGGTCTTTCCAATACGATTTATCCAACACATGCAAGTTATATGGCAACACTGGCTATTGCTGATGTTCCATGGCAGAAATGGATGAAGTTCCAGGTTCCGCTCTTCCTGATCTGGTTTATCGTGGCCTGTATCTTCCTTTTAACCGCACAGCATATCGGCTACGGTCCATTTTAATCTAAAAATATTATTTTTTGACGATTGGGGTCTGAAAAAGACCCCAATTGTCCTTTTTTATGATAAACTAAAAGAAATTCTTTCACTTAAGCTTCGGGAGGTCATGAATTATGGAGCATATTCTTCAGCAAATGCAAGCCTTTTCCCAGCAATGTGCGGAAATTTTATCTGAAATTGTTGGGATTGATGTATCAATCACTGATAATCAGCAGATGCGTATCGCCGGCAGCGGCCGTATGAAGGGCCGTGTGGGCAATATAGCTGCCTATGGTCATATTGCTCTGCATGCACTTGAAACACGTCAGACAACAGTTGTACTGAATCCTATCGCCAATCCAATCTGCCAATCCTGCGAAACCCGCAGTACATGCGATAATCTCAGCGAACTCTGGACACCAATCATGCTGGATCATACACCTATCGGTGTCATCGGCTGCGTCTGTTACTCTGTCAGCCAGCGTCGGCAGTTCATCGACAGGCAGGATATCTATGTCCGCTTCTTCGAAGAATTCGCATCTCTTCTGGGCAATCGTGCCCATGCGTTGATTGAAGCTGACCGCAGCAATAATATCCGTTTTATGCTTGAGCATGTGCTTGAACGTGTCCAGGTAGGCACACTGATTTTGGATACTGACAACCATATCCATGATATGAACCGTCAGGGCCGCCAGATACTTCAACTGCCTGCAGATACGCAGGATTTCAGCCAGCTCCATCTGAGGCCGATTGGTGCCGATGATTCCAAGCAATATTGTATCTTGAATGACGAACATCAAATTAATATTATCGGTGATATCTACAATCTCGGATTAAATCCATATGACCGCCTGCTTTTATTCAGCAGCAGCATTTACAATTCTGATGCAGCTGATCAGATTCTCGGTCTGACTCCCTCCAGTGACCTGGCTCGCATCATTGGTCACTCTTCTGCTATTACAACGCTGAAAAAGAGTATCTGCCAGGTGGCCAAATCCTCTTCCAGTATATTCATCACCGGTGAAAGCGGCACCGGCAAGGAACTGGTTGCCCGCGCCGTTCATGGCGAGAGTCTCCGATCCGACAAACCTTTCGTGGCCGTCAACTGTGCTGCACTGCCGGAAAGTCTTCTGGAAAGTGAACTTTTCGGTTACGTCAAGGGTGCTTTTACCGGAGCCAATCCCCAGGGTAAAAAGGGTCTTCTTGAAACAGCTCAGGGCGGCACTTTCTTCATGGACGAAATCGGCGATATGCCAATGGCGCTGCAGACCAAGCTTCTCCGCGTCCTGGAACAGCGTGAAATGATGCGTCTTGGCAGCAATACCGTTATACCGATTGACATTCGTTTTATCTTTGCCACCCACAAAGACCTGAAGGCTATGACAGACGAAGGCACATTCCGAAACGATCTCTACTATAGAATCAATGTCATTCCCCTGCAGCTTCCGCCGCTCCGGGAACGCCGCAGCGATATTCGTCCTATTGCTGAAAGCTTTATCCGCAAATTCAGCAGCCGTCTGGACAAACGGGTTGTTACCGTCAAAGAAGATTTCTGGGTGGAACTGACCAACTATGACTGGCCCGGCAATGTCCGTGAACTGCAGAATGCCATCGAATATGCCATGAATATGATGCCGGCCTCCGGTATCCTCTACTCCGAGCTTCTGCATGGCCGTTTCCACAAAAAACATAGCTCCGACACAGATTGTTCTGAAATTTTAAACGATGACTGGACACTGGATGAAATGGAAGCTGCGATGATTCGTCGGAGTCTTGAACAATTTTCCGGGCAAAAAGACGGCAAACGGCTGGCTGCACAGAAATTAGGCATTGGCCTTGCAACCCTTTACCGCAAAATGAAAAAATACAATCTTACTTAATTCGGAAAATCATTATCAAAACGATAAATTCTCATTTTGATAATGATTTTTCTTTATTTTTCTCAAAATGATTTTACTCTTTTCTAAAAATCTTTTAAAATTCGCTGTTTTTCGTCGTTTTCCCCCTTATTTTCATTTGGCACGCATCTTGCTTTTATTATAGTACATAAGAGTTCGTATAAGAAAAAGGAGGATTTTATATTATGAACGAAGTACAGAGAATAGGCCAAATTGCCATGATTCAGAATGCGCATCCCGGAAAAGGACGCCGACCTGAATTCTTATCTGAAGAAAGTACTCTGGCAGCCCGCCACTATCATGGTTCTTTGCCTGATTATCAGCCAACCCCTCTTGTCTGTTTGTCTGATCTGGCTAAAAAAATGGGAGTCAAAGATATTTTTATTAAAGATGAATCTTATCGTTTTGGTCTGAACGCTTTCAAAGGCCTCGGCGGTACATACGCCCTCTGCAGAGTTGTCTGCGAAGAGCTCTGTCTGGATCCGGCCACTGTTACATTAGAGGAATTGCGTAAACCTGAAAATCTGGAAAAAATTCAGAAAATGGTATTTGTAACAACCACAGACGGCAACCATGGAAAAGGTGTCTCATGGGCCGCAGGGCTTCTTGGCTGCGAAGCGCATGTTTTCATGCCGAAGGGTTCTGTTGAAGCACGTGCACAGGCTATCCGTGATGCCGGAAAGGCAGAGGTCGTTATTACTGATCTTGGCTATGATGACGCCGTACGCTATGCCGCAAAAATGGCCACAGAAAATGGATGGTTCCTGGTACAGGATACTTCCTGGCCGGGCTATGATAAAGTTCCGTCCTGGATTATTCAGGGTTATACCACCATGGTATATGAAGCATTAACACAGCTTGCTGTTGCCGGTTACAAACGTCCGACACACGTTTTCCTTCAGGCCGGAGTCGGTGCCATGGCTGGTGGTGTTCTTGGCTATCTGGCCTGCGTTTATGGGGATGATCTTCCAACAGTTTCTATTGTGGAGCCATCTGAAGTTGCCTGCATTTTTGAATCCGCCCGCCATGAGGATGGCGAAGCACATAAAGCAACCGGTTCTGAAGTAACTATTATGGCAGGTCTTAACTGCGGAGAACCTTGTCTTGTCACATGGCCAATTCTCAGAGATTTTGCTTCCTATTACTTTGCGTGTCCTGATGAAGTATCTGCCCGAGGTATGCGTATCCTGGCAGCTCCTGAAGGCAATGACCCTACTGTTAAATCCGGTGAATCCGGCGCCGTTACAGCCGGACTCCTCTCCATGCTGCTGGAATATGAGGAATATCAGCCGATCCGTGAAAAACTCGGTCTGAATGAAAACTCTGTTATCCTTCTCTTCAACACAGAAGGTGATACGGATCCGGAAGGCTACCGCGAAATCGTTTACAACGGTGCGCATCCGATGACTACTCATTAATTCGGTTTATCTATGGGGGATACAAATGAATAATTCAATAAAAGATGTTAAAAAGCCAACATTTGCCTATGCACTTTTTACTGTTGTTGCCTGCTTTGCCGTGATTATGATTCCGGCACTGGCCTGGGGATGCAAAATCCATCCATTGTTCCTGTTAAGTTATCTGGTGGCTCTGCCGCTTTGTCTCAGACTGCATGTTCCATACAAAACACTGCAGACAGGTGTTGTTGAATCTGTAACAAGAGCCGTTGTACCCATTATGATTCTTCTGATTAACGGCGGCCTTGTAGGAACATGGAATGCTGCCGGTACTGTACCGCTGATTATCAACCTCGGTGTGAAGTTCATCTCTCCATCATTTTTCCTTGTGGCTACATTCATCCTTTGTGTTCTTTGTTCGATGGTCACAGGTACTTCCTGGGGTACTTGCGGTACAGCCGGTCTGGCACTTGCCGGTGTTGGTCTTGGTATGGGCATTAATCCTATGCTGACTGCAGGTGCAATTGTATCCGGTGCTTTCTTCGGCGATACAATGTCACCACTTTCAGATGGGCCTAATCTCTGTTCCGGTATTACCGGCGTTGATATTTTTGTTGGTATTAAACATACTTTAAAAGTAGCAATTCCATCCGGTCTGATCTGTACAATTCTTTATCTTGTCATCGGCATGAATCTTCATGTCAGTGCCATGGAAGATTCCACCATCCAGAATATCAGCCATACATTGGAAGCCAACTTCCATTTTGGTGTTGCAGCCATCATTCCTATGATTGTTGTTTTTGTTATGCTGGCTATGAAAAAGCCATCTATTCCTTCACTGCTGACCGGTGCTTTCACAGGCGGTGTCATCGCCTGCATCGTTGAAGGCAAATCCATTGCTGAAGTTATCTCTTACTTCTGGGGCGGTTATGTGATTGAATCCGGTGATGAAATGGTTGATACACTGCTGAACCGAGGCGGCATCACAAGTATGTCCAGTACTGCTATCCTGTTTATCTTTGCCTTTGGCCTTTTTGGTATTTTGAATGCTGCAGGTATCATTGATGCTCTGGTTGAACCAATGACCCGTCATTTAAAATCCAAGCTCAGCATTATTGTTACAACTGTCTTCATGTCCGTTCTCGGCAATGCCATCGGTGCTTCTTCTAATTTTGCCTATGTATTTGCAGGCAATATCATGGCACCTGTTTATGAACGTGCCCATCTGGACAAAGTCAATTTAACACGTTCTCTGGCTGTTGGCTGTACCGCTATGTGTACACTTCTGCCATGGAATATGAACGCTGTTGTTGCAGCCGGCTATATTGGCGTTTCAACGGTGCAATTGATTCCTTTCGGATTCTTTGCCTATGTTATGCCAATTGTCCTCCTGATCATCACGATCCTTGGTTTTGACACCAAGTACACAACTGATGAACAGGCATAAAACCACTTACACTCAACCGCCGCAAGCTCAAAAAACTGCGGCGGGCTTTTCAGATTTTCACTGAAAAAGACTATTTTTACTAGGAGGATTCATATGATCAAAGATTTGATTGACATTTATCTTATTTTCTTCCGCATGGGGGCCGTTACCTTTGGTGGCGGTTATGCCATGCTTCCAATTCTTCGTCGTGAAGTCGTCCAGAATCACAAATGGATGACCGAAGAAGACATCATGGATTTCTATGCATTAAGCCAGGGGATCCCAGGCATTATCGCCATCAACGTTTCTGTTTTCATCGGCTATAAACAACGCGGCCTATTAGGCGGTATTGCTGCTGCCCTTGGTATGGTATCCCCATGTATCATCATTATTTCCATTATTTCCTTCTTCCTGTCCAATTTCCAGGATAATCCATACGTTAAGCGTGCACTGGCTGCCATTTCAGTCTGCGTTGCCGCATTGATTCTTGATGCAGTTGTCGCTATGTGGAAAAAAGGTGTCAAAGATGTCATCGGCATTATTATCTGCTTCGTTATGTTATTCCTGAATATTTTCTCCAGCATATCGCCCATCCTGCTCATCATCGTATGTGCATTCATCGGTATTGGCGTCAAAGGTATTAAACGCCGCAGCGGAAAGGAAGGTGTCGCATAAATGTTACTCTTAAGACTTTTTTGGGAATTTTTCAAAATCGGTATTTTTGCCGTTGGCGGCGGTATGGCTGCCATTCCATTTTTACAGGACCTTGCAACGAAAACAGGCTGGTATGATCAAAGCCTGATCACAACTATGATTGCCGTTTCCGAGTCCACCCCCGGACCAATCGGTATCAATATGGCCACTTATGTCGGCAACAATGTTGCCGGTGTCATCGGCGGCATTACAGCAACACTGGGTGTTATTATTCCTTCTATCATCATTGTAACTGTTATTTCCAAGTTCCTTGAAAAATTTAAAAGCAGTAAAATTGTCAGTGATATTTTCTATGGTCTCCGACCTGCTGTTACCGGTCTGATTGCCGCAGCCGGCATCGGTGTTGTCAAAGTTGCCATGTTCCATCTGGATGTTTATGAAAAAACAGGCGCCATCATGGACCTCTTTGATATCAAAAAAATCATCTATTTCGTGCTGGCCTATCTGGCTATTATCAAATTCAAACTGCATCCGATTATTTATATTGCAATCTCCGCAGTTGTTGGTATTGCCCTGGCTTTTTAAAATTATTATTCATGCATGTAAAAAGGACTTCGAAAAGAGAAATATCCATCTCTTTTTGAAGCCCTTTATTTATTATCCATCTTTATTATAGTAACTGCAAATTTTTCACCTATTTACAAATATATCTTTCACCAATTAGAGCCACTATGCCCGTTCTGTAACTTATGGCCTTATCCGGCTACTCATGATATACTTAACGAATGGAAGTCGGAGGACGTGCTGCACCCGTTCCGAGCCTATTCGGAGGTGGTGCCATATGAGTACATATGAGGAATTACAACTTATAGTCTCTGTCGCTATGCTCATAGTTGCAATACTGAATTTTACGCATAAAAAATAGCCGTCCTAAAACTCTGGCAAGTTTAACGGCTATTTTTTAGTTTTTCTTCTTCGCCGGGTCGGGTGAGTGCATTCACCTTCCGACTTCCTATATTCTTATTATACCTTTCTTACAGGCGTTTGTAAATACGCCTATCGCGATTTTCTTTACAATGCTTTATTCTCTTTCCAACGACCTGATATCAGGAACACCACAATCAATATAATGGCACCCACGGATGCCATCGGACCGCCGAGACCGACGCCCGTCAAACCAAGGTTCAGCACCAGGCCAAAGGCCACTGCCACCGGTACTCTGAGAACGATCGCCGACAGCATATTATTCACCATTGAAAAAGCGGTATGCCCTGCGCCTGTAAACAGGCCGTTGATACAGAAGACAAACGGCATCAGCAGATAATCAAAGCTGAAGGTACGGATATACTGCACGCCGTATTTCAGCATTTCCGGTTCATCATTAAAAAGGCGTAAAATATGCTCGAAAGATGTCTGCGCCACAATAAAGATGCATCCACTGATACAGAATGCGATGACTGTACCGATTTTGCATGTTTTCACTGCTCGGTCCCACTTGCCGGCACCGATATTCTGTGCACACATCGTTGAGATGGAGGCCCCCATCGCCACAGCCGGCAGCACCGCAAAACTATTGAACTTGGCCACAACACCAACGGCGGCTGATGCATTGACGCCACCGATGATATTGACAAGAGTTGTAATGATCATAAATGAAACGCTCGTCACACCATTCTGAATCGCAGTCGGTGTCCCTAATTTCAGAATCTTTATCGCTTTTTCTTTTTTGATAATAAAAGAAGATGGTTTGAAATCAAATACAAAGTCATTGCGGATCATCACGACGATACAGGTGATCATGCTGACAGCCTGTGAGAATACAGTTGCAATAGCTGCTCCCAGCGCTCCCATCTTCAATCCGGCTACCAGTACAAGGTCAAGAATCACGTTAGTAATGCAGGCAATCAGTACAAAGTACAAAGGTCGCTTACTGTCTCCCATGCCGCGCATAACCGCACTGAACACATTGTAACCAAATATAAAAATCAACCCCAGAACCGTCACTGTCAAATAACGATCAGCCTCTGCAAAGGATTCCGCCGGTGTCTGGATCAGATGAAGAATCGGTTTCTTGAGAATAAGCATTAAAACGGTAATGGCAACTGCCGCAATGGTTAATGTCGTAAGCAATGTTGCCGTCGTCTCCTGCATATCCTTCCGCCTCTTGGCTCCCAGATACTGTGCGATCAGTACAGTTCCGCCTGCACACAGACCGACAACGATATTCGTCAGAATCAGGGTTACCTGGCTTCCCAGATTCACACCGGACATGCTGGTTGTACCGCTGAAGCGTCCGACAATCAGCATATCCGCCACGCTGTAAAGAGACTGTATAATGTTGGATGCCAGAAAAGGCAGTGAAAACAAAACCAGCTGTTTCGCTACATTGCCCTCCGAAAGATTTTTCTCAAAACTGCTCATGATGATTACCTCTTTTAAATTCCTGTAAGTATTGGCAGAACTTTTGCCTGTCAGAAAAGCTTTTGTATGCTTCATGTTTTTGTATACTTAATTATACTTAATATAGTAGCGTAAACCACCAATAATGACAATAGGTATTCTCAAGCGTACCATACCTGCCAACCCTGTTTTCCATACAAGAAGAACATTTCGAACCATTTTTCAATTTACATCTACCAAAAAAAATGATATCCTATAAGGTGTTTGACTACTATTAAGTACATCATCAATACTGGGGAATTTAAAAAATGAAAAATAAAACTGCATTTACAATTTTGACGATTCTAGTCTTAAGTTTTCTACTTTATCTGTCAGGCGGGATTTTTGTACATCACGGCTCTGCGAAAAACAGCGAATCTATTGCAGCGGATATTGATCTGCTCAAGCAAATGGAAGCCAAAACACCGACAGATTTCTCATCCCGCAAAATCGAAAGTTTTTCCGGCGATCTCACTGAGGAACAGGAGAAGATCATCGCAATGAAAGATGACTCCTTTGACAACAGTGAAATGACCAAATGGTTTGAGGACGTGATCATCCTGGGGGATTCTATCGTCGAGGGCGGATCTGCCTATGAATGGCTGACGCCATCCAACTTCTCCTCCAAGATCGGTATCTCCGTCTGCACAGCTGAAGAACAGATTGACGCTGCTATTAATGCTTCGCCATCTCTTCTTTTCATGTGTTTTGGTGTCAATGATATCGAGAATTATGGCTCACAGGTGGATGGATTTATCTCTGATTACAGGGAAGCAATTACCAAAATCCAAGGTGCGACACCGCATACTGTGATTTATGTCAATGCGATCTTTCCTCCGCAGGACGGTGTTCAGGATCGTCTGCCATTTTATGGGTATCTCGACGAATACAATACAGAACTTGAAGCTTTATGTCAGGAACTCGGCGTCACCTTTATCGACTCCGGTTTCATTTTAAGAGAACTGCCGGAATTATATGATGCGGATGGTATTCACCCTGTTTCCGCATTTTATCCATTATGGTTTAATTATCTGGCAGATATGGCGGGGTTAAAAGACAATGAATAGATTAAAGAAATTGACATATATCCAATACATCATCTGCGGCCTGCTTGTTATTTTCATTCTTGGCATTCTCCTGTCAGGTCATGCCAAAAATGTCAGTTTTGAAACAGTCCAACAGAATATTGTATCATGTGAAGGTATCAATACCCTCAAAAAAGGAACAGCCCGTGATATGCGAAAGAATCTTGATCTTGACGAAAGTCTCTTTGACTGGTCTATTTACTATTGCGGCAATGGTCTAATGGATGTATCGGAGCTTCTGATCGTGAAGTCCGATAACTCAGCCGCTCTGGAAACAGCTGAAAAAGCGGCTGCTTCCAGACTGGACGCACAAAAGACCAACTTTGACGGCTACGGCACTAACCAGATTGACCTTCTTGGTCATGCCATCACCAAAAAAGTCGGCCCTTATTATTTTTATGCTGTTTCTGAGCATGCATCAACGTGGGAGGAGGTTTTTATGGGTCTCGTCAAATAGACCCTGAAAGTACATTATGGTATTCAGTAGTTTAAATTTCCTGCTTATTTTTCTTCCAATCGTACTGCTCCTCCATTCAGTACTTCCTTTTAAGTATAAAAACATTGTACTGCTTGCGGCCAGCATTATTTTCTATGCCTGGGGAGAGCCTGTATATGTCATTCTTATGATCCTGAGCATCGGATTCAACTACATGTCCGGTCTCGTCCTTGGCGAGCTTGAAGATCCACATTTACGGAAGCGCCAGCTTATATTTGCAGTCGCTGTCAATCTTCTGCTGCTTGGATTTTTTAAATATGCCGGTTTCCTTGTCAGCATGATCAATGCCATTCTTCCTCTGAAGATTGAATTCAGATCACTGGCACTTCCTGTTGGTATTTCTTTCTACACATTCCAGGCATTGTCCTATGTCATCGATGTGTACAGAAAGAAAGTCAAGCCTCAGGAAAACCTGCTGAACTTTGCTGTATATATCACGATGTTTCCTCAGCTCGTCGCCGGTCCGATCGTTAAATATTCAGATATCGAGCTTCAGCTTTCCAACCGCAAAATATCCCGTGCCAAATTCGGTCAGGGCATCGAGCGACTGCTCTTTGGTCTTTCCAAAAAAGTCCTGCTTGCCAACAATCTCGGTCTGCTTTACGAAACCATTCAGGCTTCGGGCAGCAGAAGCATCATGACTTCATGGCTTGGTATTTTTGCCTACACCCTTCAGATCTACTTTGACTTCTCCGGTTACAGTGATATGGCCATTGGTATGGGCAAGATGCTGGGATTTACATTCCCTGAAAACTTCAATTTTCCATATATTTCAGACAGTATCACAGAGTTCTGGCGCAGATGGCATATGACATTATCCGGTTGGTTCCGTGAATATGTCTATATTCCTCTGGGCGGCAACCGTGTTTCCATGCCCCGTCATATTCTGAACCTTCTGATTGTATGGGTGCTCACAGGTTTCTGGCACGGTGCGGCATGGAACTTTATCCTGTGGGGCCTCTATTACGGTATTCTTCTGATTCTTGAGAAATATATATTTGCTCCTCTGTTGAAGAAGCTGCCGAAAGCAGCCCGACACATCTATACCATGCTTCTTGTCATGTTCGGCTGGGTCTTATTCAGCAACACGGACTTTGGCAGTATGCGCACTTACGTCGGCACTTTATTTGGTATCGGCACCAAGGGCTTCCTTGATCTGGCGTTCTTTTATTATATAAGGAACAATCTCATCATTCTGATCATGGGCGTGCTCTGTGCAACACCGCTGATCAGGAATTATATTGTGCGATGCAGCAGAAAGAAACCTGAAGTGACTTCCGCAGTACTTCTGCTCCTTGGTATCCTCAGTATTGCATTCCTTGTATACGGTACTTACAACCCTTTCCTTTATTTCAGATTTTAGTGAGGACAGATTATGCAGAAACGAAAAGATAAAATCAATCGAAAAAAATATCATTCTATTCTGGTCATTGCCGCAATTGCTATTGTTGTCCTCCTGGACGCCGGCATGATCCTGATGCCGGATCATACATCCTCTGATATGGAAAACCGTACACTCCAGACATTTCCAAAGCTGACATTCTCAACGCTGGTATCCGGAAAGTTTGAATCCGAATTCGAGACCTACATTGCTGATCAGTTTCCTTTTCGAAACAAATGGATCACGCTTGAATCCACAGTTTCACGCATGATGGGAAAAACTGAATCCAACGACATTTTTCTTGCAAAGGGCGGTTATCTGATCCAGAATTTCCATACGCCATCTGATGAGCAGTATGCCTCCCTCCTGGAAGGCTACAAGGGAATTGCCAAGCTTACAGAAGGAACAGATATCACTTTAAATGCTATGATCGTTCCTACGGCCGTCAACATATACAGCAAAAAACTCCCTTTCGGAGCTGTAAAAGGGGATCAAAAAGCTTTCCTTACACAGCTTCAAAGTGACCTTGCTGCTTCCGGCATCAACTGGATCGATCTTTCTGAGCCTTTTGCCGCCTGCGACAAAGCAACTCAACTTTACTACAGAACCGACCATCACTGGACAAGTGATGCGGCCTTACTCGCCTACCAGACCTATAACAAAACTCTGGGACTTAATGACAGCACCACTTATTCCAAAAACATACTTTCCGATTCTTTCAAAGGTACTTTGTCCGCTTCCAGCGGCCTGCGTACATCAGAAACGGATGAAATTTATGCGTATCTTCCGGATCAGGCCACAGATTACACTGTCAGCCTGACGGCAGAAAATACCAAATCAGCTTCCGTATTTGACGTTCAAAGCCTGTCCACCAAAAGCCAGTACAATGTATTCTTTGGCGGCAATCATCCGGAAGTCGTTATCGATTCCGCTTCCGAATCCAAAAAGGTGCTGATGGTCTTCAAGGATTCCTACGCAAACTGTTTTGTTCCGTTCCTGATTCCTGACTATGCAAGAATCATCATGATCGACCCGAGATATTATACAGAAGATATTTCCGAAACCATTCAATCCAATGGCGTTACCGATATTCTGTTTCTGTATAATGCCAACACGGCGGCTGAAGACCACAGTCTTTATCAGCTGACCGCCCAATAAACTAAAATACGCTAAAATACAGCATCATGACAATCCTATCAGAATCGTCATGATGTGAAGAAAGGCCCTGTACTTCGGCATTCACCGAAATACAGGGCCTTTTGGGGGAAAATGTTCACTTACCAGCCAACACAATCTGCGCCATTAGTCTTCAATATGTGTTGTGGTTGTTGTGAGGCCATTGGCATCAGCATCTACATTGATGCAGTCGCCCGGCTCCAATTCATTGCCAAGGATCATTTTAGCTACCATGGTCTCGACATTCTTCTGGATATACCGCTTCAACGGACGTGCACCATAAACCGGATCATAACCATGATCTGTGATGTAATCCTTTGCAGCCGGTGTCAGCTGAAGTGTCAGTTCCTTTGTCTCAAGACGCTTATTCAGACGACCGATCAGGATATCAATGATACCGCTGATGTTATCCTTCGTTAACGGCTTGAACATAATGATCTCATCAAGACGGTTCAGGAATTCCGGTCTGAAATGTGCTTTCAGATCATTCATCGTGTTCTGTCTTGCTTCATCACTGATATTGCCTTCGCTGTCAATGCCCTCCAGCAGATAGGAAGAACCAATGTTTGACGTCATGATCAGAATCGTATTCTTAAAGTCTACCGTTCTGCCCTGGGAATCGGTCACACGACCATCATCCAGAATCTGCAGCAATACATTGAAAACATCCGGATGGGCCTTCTCAATCTCATCGAAAAGGATAACAGAGTAAGGTTTTCTTCTGACTGCTTCTGTCAGCTGTCCGCCTTCTTCATAACCAACATATCCCGGAGGCGCTCCGATCAGTCTGGACACGGAGAACTTCTCCATGTATTCACTCATATCGATACGCACCATATTGTTCTCATCATCAAACAGATTCTCTGCCAGTGCCTTGGCAAGTTCTGTCTTACCAACACCAGTAGGGCCAAGGAACAGGAACGAACCAATCGGTCTGTTCTCATCCTGGATACCTGCCTTGGAACGGATAATCGCTTCTGTAACCTTCGATACACCTTCTTCCTGACCGATGACACGTTTGTGAAGTTCATCGTCCAGGTGAAGGATCTTATTACGCTCGCTCTCTGTCAGCTTTGCAACCGGAATACCTGTCCATCTGGACACGATTCTGGCAATCTCTTCATCAGTGACACGTTCACGAAGAATAGAATTCTCTTCTCCATGGACACGCGCCTCTTCCTCTTCCAGCTGTTTCTTCAGCTGAGGCAGCTTGCCGTACTGAAGTTCAGCAGCCTTGTTCAGATCATAATTCCTCTGAGCCAACTCAATCTGCTTGTTCAGGTCTTCAATCTGTTCACGCAGGCTCTGCAGCTTCTCAACATCCTGCTTCTCATCGTCCCATTTAGCCTTCTGAACCTTGAAATCTTCTCTCAGTTCGGCAATCTCATGGGTAATGTTCTGCAACCGTTCCTGACTGAGCTTGTCGTCCTCTTTCTTCAGAGCAGCTTCCTCAATCTCCAACTGCATGATCTTACGCGAAATCTCATCCAACTCTGTCGGCATAGAATCAAGTTCTGTCTTGATCATTGCACAGGCTTCATCCACAAGGTCAATCGCCTTATCCGGAAGGAAACGATCGGTAATGTATCTATGTGAAAGCGTTGCAGCTGCCACAAGGGCACCATCTGTAATCTTAACACCATGGAAAACTTCATATCTCTCTTTCAGGCCACGAAGAATGGCAATGGTATCCTCAACCGTCGGCTCATCCACCATAACCGGCTGGAAACGACGCTCAAGCGCCTTATCCTTCTCAATGTATTGTCTGTACTCGTCCAGTGTTGTCGCACCGATACAGTGGAGTTCACCCCTGGCCAGCATAGGCTTCAGCATATTGCTGGCATCCATGGCACCGTCCGTCTTGCCGGCACCAACGATCAGATGCAGCTCATCGATGAAAAGAATAATCTCGCCGTCGCTCTTCTTGACCTCAGCAAGAACAGCCTTCAGACGTTCCTCAAATTCACCTCTGTACTTGGCACCGGCTACCAGTGCGCCCATATCCAGAGAATAAATCTTCTTGTCCTTCAGGCCATCCGGCACATCGCCCTTGACGATACGCTGTGCCAGGCCCTCGATAACTGCGGTCTTACCTACACCAGGCTCACCGATCAATACCGGGTTGTTCTTCGTCTTACGAGAAAGGATACGGATAATGTTACGGATCTCCGTATCACGGCCAATGACAGGATCCATCTTCTGGGCTCTTGCCTTGCCTACCAAATCTTCTGCATACTTACTCAGGCTGTCATAAGTTGCCTCAGGGTTATCACTTGTCACACGCTGATTGCCTCGGACAGTGGAAAGTGCCTGAAGGAAACCATCTCTTGTTACTTCAAAATTCCTGAATAATGTCTTGATATCACTGTCGGCTGTCTCAAACAATGCCAGGAAAAGGTGCTCAACAGAGATATATTCATCATCCATCTGCTTCGCTTCTTCCTCAGCCCGTACCAGTGTACGGTTCAGGTTATCACCTACATAAACCTGGCCGCCGGATACCTTGACAAGCTTCTCAACAAGCTTCGTCGCCTGTACCTTAAATCCTTCATGATTAATTCCCATCTTCGCCAGCAGTCTGTCGATCAGGCTGTCTTCCTGGGTCAGCAGGCTCAGAAGCAGATGTTCCTGTTCAATCTTCTGATTCCCGTACTGATAAGCCAGTTTCTGACAATCCTGCACTGCCTGCAGGGACTTCTGTGTAAATTTATTTAAATCCATATTCATGCCTCCTTTGGAAACAATGTACTTAATTCTATATTGTTATCTATATGAAACACGGCACTCTGATTCATGCCGTGTTAATTTTCTTCTTTCTTGTCTCGCTTAAACCATTCCCTGAACTTACGGACAATGAACGACTGCTCCGGCTTCTGATCCTTGTCCTTCGGTTTTTGTCCCACAGCGTTCAGCGGAAAGTTGTAAAACAAATCATCATACATATTATGTTCATCATCAGATGAACCATCAAATCTCATACCCATCATTCACCCTCCTTTTTGTTCTATGCGTAATATAACACATATTATTAGCACTGTCAAGAGGTGAGTGCTAATAATTTGAATATTTTTTTGCAAACCGTAATTTTTACAGGGTTTGCAAGGGATTTCAAATTGCACTCACACTCAATTTTCTTGGTTTTACACCATTTTTACACCATTTCATTTGATTTTGGTGTAATGCTTATTTTCTTTACACCAAATTACACCAGTGACCTGAATTTACACCACTGCTGGTACAGCATCTGGCAGGTTCATTTTTGACATTTCATTTTCTACATGAGACATTTCGGCGATATGGTTATATACGTTCATCGTAATCTTTGCATCGGAATGTCCCATCACATACTGCATGACTTTCGGATTGACATTGTTTTCACCCAATCTGGTACAGCCCGTATGCCGAAGCGTATGAGCAGATATATGAGGCATCAGCTCAGGTTCTCTGTTTTCCTGGGCTGCCAATGCCGTTTCCTTTTTGTTATAAGCATTTACAATGTTCTTTAGGAAACTGTTTACACCTGCCGGCATGATCGGACGTCCATGTTTTGTATTGAAGATGAATCCACTACGTCCACCAATCTCTACATTACTCTGCAATCCCAGCATCAGATTCAATTCCTTCTGCTTACGAAATGCGTCATACACAGTCTGCGTCATCGGTATCGTTCTGATGCCCGCATCCGTTTTGGTTTCAGAATCATGGAAACAATAGCCTTCATCACCTTCATAGTAAACAAGCTGACCTCCCACATGGATTTCCCTGTTCTTCATATCTACATCCGACCAGGTCAATCCAATTGTTTCACTCACTCTCAGACAAGCCCCGAACATAATCTGCATCATTGGAAGATGTGGTTTATATACCTTACTATTCTCCACAAATTTCAGAAGTTTTTCCTGCTGTTCCAAAGTCAATGCTTCTTTTTCTTTTGCCGGGGCACCATAATCTCCAAGTGTTCCTGTAACCGGATTCTTTCGGATAATCTCGTCTGCTACTGCCATCTCAAAACTTGGGTTAAGCATAGCATAAAAGCCTTTGATCGTACTGTGTGCCAGCCCTTCATCTGACAGCTGCGAAAAAAATGTCCGTACATGAGAGGTCTTAAAATCTACCACACGAATATTTCCCAGTGTATTACGCACCCGGTGATTCCACATACCGATATAATTCTTCTTCGTTCTTTCCCGGATATTCGTCGTTGCCATATACCGTTCAAACAAGCCATTTACCGTCAGCTTCTTTACAGATGTGTCTGTAATAAGCTGATCATCCATATCTTTATTGACCTTTTTTTCCTGTTCTCTCAGGCTCGCAAGATCCATATCATAGATTGTTATCCGCTTTCCGGTAATCTCATCTTTGTAGCGATACATATAACGTCCATCTGATCGCTGGCTCTCTCCTGTTCTTAAATTTCTGCCTTTGTTGTCTTTTCTTGCCATACTAATCATTCCTTTCACATTCGTTGTTTGTTATTCGGAATGATTTTTGTCCTGTTCGTATCAGTCATAATCTGTCTGATATCTGCTCACAGATTAACATAATATTTTAGGATTTCCAAGGGTAAATTCTTGAAAAACACCAATTTTTCTTTGCACTCTCATTCCGAAGGAAATTCGTTGTTTTCTCCTGTTCTCGTCCATTACACTGCCATTGCATCAAGATATTTTTTTATCTTATCCACGTTATAGAGAACACGTCTGCCAACAATGATCTTTGCTTCTGCACAGTCTGCGATTTTTCTTGCTGTGACTGCACCGCAGGATAGCATTGCCATTAAACCTTCAATATCCACAGTCAGACGATTTTCTGTGTTATACTCTGTTGTCTTTCTCATGATGCACATACCTCCTTTCCTCCGTATTCTTCTGCATCACCTCCCAGACAGCGGTTTCATGCCCGTTGTCAGTACCTTCTTCTGTCGTTTTCGATGTTGTCTAATGATGAATTTTCTTCTGTTCGGCGTGTTGGCTTCCATTCGTACAGGCGGTGTCAACGTTACATTTGACCTCTATCAGAATTTTTCTGAATGCTGCCAGCTCCTTCTCGAGCCTGCCAGCCGTTGCCGGAGTATCTTCGACTTCCACATGCTACTCTCTGGTACAGCGGTGGAATTCTGTGTTGTCCTTTAAACCTCTAAGGGTACCTATACAGCTCATTTAATTTTCAAGGTATATAAAAAGCTCTTGAATTCCCATTCAAAACCTTTTTCTACTAATCACACGTGGCAGAGGCAATAAGGTCATATTTTTCATAAAAAAATTTGATTTTTTCATCCCCGCTTTGTTTATTCGCTTTTATGCGAATATTGATTATGCTGTTATTATATTTCGCTTTAATGTTAATGTCAAGCATTTCATTCGCTTTGTTGCGAATGTTTCTGTTTACATTCTGAGCTTTTGATAGTAAAATAGACTTATCAAATAGAAAGCAGGAAATCTGATATGACAATTGGTGATAAAATTAAAAAAATTCGGACATTCCGGAATATGACACAGGCTGAACTCGGTGCCGCTCTCGGTTGGGGCGATAAGGGTGCAAACCGCCTTGCCCAATACGAAACCAACTACCGGGTTCCCCGTAAAGATCTGGTGACTGAAATGGCTAAAATTCTGGATGTGAACCCACTGACACTACATGAACCAACTACGATGAATGCTTCTGAGCTGATGGAAATTCTGTTCTGGATGGATGAATTTAATCCCGGCATGATCAATCTCTTTCAGTTAGAGACTTATCCGGGTGAAAAATCAAATTCCAGCGACGATACCGCTATCCGCTACCATGATTCTGATAGCTGGCCTGCACATCCACCTGTTGGTATGTGGTTTAATTATGGGGTTCTCAATGATTTTCTGAAAGAATGGACACTTAGAAAAGAAGAACTAAAATCTGGCGAGATAACCCGAAATGAATATTTTGAATGGAAAATCAACTGGCCGCAGACCTGTGATGATTGTGGTAAACGAGAGCCGTCAAAACAGTGGCGAAAATCAAAAGAATAGAACTTAGTGAAACTTAGCAAAACTTAAATTTACTGAATTTTTCTCTTTACTCAAAAAAAGGCACTGTAAAACCAATGGTTCCATGGTTTTCAATGCCTTTTGTACATATTCTCTATTGGATTTCTCGCATCTATTTGTACATGTGAAACTTAGCGAAACTTAAACCAGCATCACTACAAATTATATATTAAGTTTCCAGTTTGCCGCTTCCGTCTGCAGATCAACTAACTTACGATATAGACCATTTTTCTTCATAAGCGTATCATGGTTTCCTTTTTCTGCCACAACACCTTTATCCAGAACAACGATCTGATCCGCTGCTTCAATCGTTCTCATCCTGTGAGCGATTACCAGAACTGTCTTTCCACTGACCAGTTCAGATATTGCTTCCTGTATCTGTGTTTCACTGTCCACATCTAAAGAAGCAGTTGCTTCATCCAGCAAAATAACAGGCGCATCTTTTAAAAGTGCACGAGCAATGGAAAGACGTTGGCACTCTCCACCGGAAAGTGTAGAACCATTTTCTCCTATTACTGTCTGATAACCCTGCGGTAAATTTTCGATAAATTCATGACATTTTGCTGCCTTTGCTGCTGCAATAACGTCTGTATCACTTGCGCCTTTTCGTCCAACACGAATATTTTCCATAATTGTATTATTGAACAGGACAACATCCTGAAATACAATCGAGAAATCTTTCATCAATGCAACCGAATCAAGTTTTGCGATATCAACGCCACCAAGTGTAATCTTTCCTCCATCCAGGTCATAGAATTTTGCGGCAAGTTTTGCTACAGTACTCTTACCACCGCCGGATGGTCCGACTAATGCGGTTACCTGTCCCTGTTTCGCAGTAAATGATACATCCTTTAAGACCGGCTTTCCTTCTTCATAAGAAAATTTCACATGGTCAAAGGTTACGTCATAGCCCTTGGTGTGATAGTCTTTTTGTCCGCTTTCTAAAGGATATTCCTGAATCTCTTTCAGACGATTAACCTGTAAATTTGCACCAAAGAGTTCAGCCATATTTGCCATAGCTCCGGAAAGCGGATCGTACAGGCGTGAGGCTGCGATCAGATACAGAATATACGTAAACAGACTGATCTTTCCATGTAAGATTAGAGAACTTCCCACAACGATCACAGTTACAAGACCAAGTCTTAAGATCATCTGACCGGTTGTAACTAGACTTGCGCTGACCATCTCGCTGGAAATCTGTGCTTTCTCTGCTATATCCATTTTTGCATCCAGTTTCTTAAGATAAGTATTCTCCTGATTACACGCTTTGATATCCTGTACGGTTTCCAGACATTCCTGGATTCCTTCTGACAGATTCATTCTTTCCGTCATATATTTCTTTCCAAGCTTCTCCTGCCATTTTCGTGAAAGCAGTACGATTGCAAATGCCACCGGTGCAACCCATAGCAGTGCCAGTCCCATTTTCCAGTTCATAATCAAAAGTACGATACACACAATCGCTGTCGAGATCAATGCTCCAAAGAACTGAGGAACAGTATGGGAAAATGCATGTTCAAAGCTTGCACAGTCACCCATAATTGTACTTGTCAGATCAGCAAGATCACGTTCATGGAAAAATCCAAGTGGCAACGTCCTAAGCTTTTCTGCAAGTGTAATACGTCTACGTTCACTTTCCTCATAGGTACCAATATAAGCTTTTGTATATTGCAAATAATGAAAAATAAAAATAATAACTAAAATGATAATTCCTGCAGCTGTATACCATGCAAGCCCTGCCGTTTTATCTTCCATTCCAAGAGCCACCGGAAGCATCGCATTTAATACTATTGCAAGTAAAGCAACTGGAAGCATCAAGCTGATATTTGCCAGTACAGAGTAAACAATTGCTTTAAAAAGATCTTTTGCACCCTGATCGCTCAGAGCATATTTTTTCTGCAATCTGTTAATCATGTTTCTTTTCCTTTCCCACAGATTTTCCAACCTTCCAGGTAATCTGTGTCTGATACTCTTTCCACATCGATGCATAAATGCCATTTTGATTCACAAGTTCCTGATGATTGCCACATTCTACGATTTTTCCATCACCAAACACGAGAATCGTGTCTGCATTCTGAATCGTAGACAGACGATGTGCAATCATAAGTACTGTTTTTCCACGGGTCAATCCTTCAAAGGCAAGCTGGATCTGATGTTCATTTTCTGCATCTGCAAAAGCAGTCGCTTCATCAAGTACGATAATCGGTGCGTCCTTGAGAATTGCACGGGCTAATGCAATACGCTGATTTTCACCACCGGACAGATAAGTTCCTCCGTTTCCAACCACAGTATCGAGCCCATTTGGGAGTCTGTCTATGATATCTTTGCACTGGGCTGCTCCCGCTGCTTTCAATACCTCATCACGTGTGGCCTCCGGTCTGGCAGCTCTGATATTTTCTAGTAAAGTGTCATTGAACAGGCGTGTATTCTGGAATACAAATGCAATCTGCTCCATCAGATCATTTTTTGCAATCTCACGAACATCTACACCGCCAACCAGAACAGCGCCTTCCTGCACATCATAAAAACGTGGGATCAGACTTGCCGCTGTAGATTTACCACTGCCGGAAGCTCCGACTAATGCAATGGTTTTTCCTGACGGAATTTCGAAGCTCACATGATCCAGTGCTTTTTTCTCAGTGCCCTGATAAGTAAAGGAAACATCCTGAAATACAACGGAAGCATCCTTTGGCTGTTTTGGAGTATTGGATTCTTCGAGTGGTTTCTCCTGTAAAACAGCTTCAATTCTGCTTATCGCACTTTTGGCTGCCATCAATTGTTCGCTTGCAAACATGATACGGTTCATCATTGTCGTGCAAATCGGTGTAAACAGACTATAAAACAGGAAATCCAAAAACAGCTTCTGACTGTCAGCCTGTCCACTTGCACCCGTAAGAATCAACACTGCTGCCGGAATCAATAAAATGAAAGTTCCATTTAAAGTAACATTAAATCCGGTCAGTGGAATACGACAGCAGATTGCATATCCGCTGGCATATTTTTTGTATTCTTCAATCGCAGCGTGAAAGTTTTTGAAAGAATACACAGTTTGCTGAAATACCTTTACAACCGGGATTCCACGGACAAATTCAACCGCTTCTTTGTTCATTGTTTCTAGGGCAGTCATGTATCCAGACATAAAATCTGCATTATCTCCACCCATCATTTTTTTCAGAAAAAATACGCTGATGACCAACGGAAGCAGACAACAAATTCCAAGTCTCCAATCAAAGACAAACAACAAAATGATAACTGCAACCGGCATAACAACTGCACCGGTCAGATCCGGCAACTGATGTGCCAGAAACCCTTCGGTCAGTCCAGCATTATCATCAATAATTTTCCGAAGTCTGCCACTGGCATTCTGACTGAAATATCCAAGTGGTAATGTAACAATATGATGCATAGCTTCTTTTTTCATATTGGTTGCTGTGCGAAACGCTGCCAAGTGTGAACAACATAGTGCTACAAAATACAAAAAAATGCTAAGCATCGAAAATGCCACAGCGAGCCATGCATAATGTCCGCTGGATGCTGCCAGAGAAATATTCCCCTGCACCATTGCATGTAAGATATCCCTAATCACAAACCAGATGCAGACAAAGGGAATCATAGAAAGTATCGTGGACAGTCCTGCCAGAATACATCCGGCAATGGTCAACCAGTGTCGGTTCCCTGCAAATTCAAACATCCGAGATAGTTCAGGATTTTTCTTTTTATTCATGATCTTATATCCTCCTAAAAAAAGTCGGTGGTATCAGACTCTTTCCAATTTCCACCGACTCAAATTCATTTACTATTCAGACAGATTCTCTTTACAGAATAGTTGTATACAATTCTCAACATCTGCTTGCGTATAGTCAACAGAAATTCCTGCTGCCAGCCAATAAGCATATTCACCTGCGTCATACTTTTCCAGTGCATCCAGATCACTGCCATATCTGAATTCAATATGCCATGTTGTTTTCATCGTATCCGGAGCGATACAGAAATAGGTAAACTCGCCGGAATCAGCATCATCACTTTCGTAAATGTACAGACCACGCGTTTCTTCCATACCTACGTAATGATAAGAATGGCTGAATATATCATTCCCATTTTCATCCACACCTGATATTGTTGTTCCGTCAAACGTAAATCGATCTATATTCTGTAAAAATTCACAGTCGTATGCCATATTTCTATCCTTGTAAGTTTCCACTGCTTCTTCACCAGTGACTGTTCCAGTTACCATAGAAGACATCTTTTCAACAGCCGCCTGAGCATTATCCTCTCCTACAATTGAAGCACTGTCATCCAACCACAGCTGATCGTATTCATCTGCTAGAATAACCGGCCACAGTTCCTGATAAGTACCTTTCAGATCACTTAAAAGTTGATCTGCTGCCTTCTGATTCTCATCAGTTCCACTTTCCTTCTGTACGCTCGTAGTCTGTTCGTCTGTAACACTGCTTTCTGTTTGCTTTGTTTCAGATGTACTGCTGCTTGTATTTCCACAACCTGTCAATAAAGAAATAGACAAAGTCGCTGCTAAAAACAAGCTTGTTAATAGTTTTCTCTGTTTCATTATAATCCTCCTAAATCAAAAAATATGCATTAGTCAGTCTTATCTAACTAATGCATATTTTATCTGGTACTAATATAAAACTCAATGACCTGTCAGACTGGATTCTATCCAATCAGACATTCTTTTTATACTCCGTCGGTGTCATTCCATATTCACCTCGAAATGCCGAAGTAAATTTATTTGGATTTGTATATCCTATTTCTGTTGCAATTTCACCTACAGATAAACTCCCCTCCCGTAATAATTTTTCAGCAATTTGTAAACGATAAGTCCGGAGATACGCATAAACAGGTGCGCCATACATTCCCTTAAAACAACGTTTCATTGCCGTTGGTGATATTTCAAAACGCTCTGCCAACTCCTCAATTGTATAATGTTCTTTGATATGTTCTACAATAAAATCATGAATCTGTCTGGTACAGTTCCTTTGCGATTTTGAAAAATAAACATAGTCGTTCTTAATCCTGTCAAAATCCATTTCTGTTAATATCAATAAAAGTTCCAGAAGCTTTATTCTAATATAACTAGGCTTTATATGTTCCTGAACGGTATATAATTCCGAAAATATATGTTGTACAGTTTCATTTGCACGAACCATATAAAAATCCTGTTTTCCTGCAAACTCTGAAATTTGAGTAAGATTAATAGAAAGAAGTTTCAAGATTCTTCCCATCTCATCTGTAATTCCTTCCAAATCAATCGTTATCGTTATCCCATGATAATGGGAAGTAGGAAATGTTGATGTATGTGATTTCCTATGCAAGGTACAGATGGATAAATTTCCCGCTGCCATATAGCAATAACTACGCTCTCCAAACGCACACTCACACCGCCCCTCCCGACAATAATTAATTTCAATAAATCCAGTACGTGGACTCTGCATCTTATTACAATATTCCATATGCATATCATTATAGACCAACTCCATTCCTGGAAATGTCTGATATACTACGATATCTCCTGTACCACTTTCATTCTCAAGATGAAATCTTGAACATATCGTATCTTCTTTTTTTCTTCGGACAGAAGTTCCATATAAATCAACACTTCTGAAATCCGCTTTCACTTCCGAAGATGCCAAAAGTATATCTCCAGCAATCTTATATGGATTGTCCGCTGCTGTTACTATTCTCATTTTACACCTGTCCACTTTCTTCCGTTGCTGTTCTTACTTTTGTCTCCTCTTTCATAGCTTGTCTCCTTCAATAATTAGCTACATCATACCTTCTCATATAAAAAAATGTTACCTTGTAAAGCTCCAGTTCCTACAATAGGTAACATCGTTTGAGTTTCTATACGCTTTCAGTGTAACATCGTTAGGCCTGACTGACAAGAAAATATAGAAATTCATTATAGCAAATAAATTCGCTTTATTGTTCAATAACCAACATTCTTATTATTCAAATATATTCTAATCAGAACAGCCCCTACATTTATGACCAAAATCACAAACAGCAAATTAAATGGCAAATATTCCCGTATCAAGTTTCCTAATACCACAATAAAGGAAATACTGGCTATCAAAACCATTTTATAAATCTCATCCCATATCTTTCTATACTGCTCAATTCCACCCCATACAAGAAGTACGCACCCGACAATTCCTGCCATAATCACAGCACTTGAAAATATTCGTTCAAAAATCACCTCTCCTGCAGAATATCCAATATAATCCAGCTGTTCAAACCATGCCACATATCCCCTGCACCAATTGATTGGCACCGTGATAAGCTGCAATAAATCCCTCTGAAATGCTCCATTCTGAATAAACGAAAAGAAAATGACACAAAGATATCCCCAATCCCAGAAAAACTGCCTTTCTCTCATATCCTCAACTTCTGATTTTGCTTTTCTCCTGGCTCTTTGTATCTCCACATCTGCCTGTTTTCTTTCTCTTTCCGCCTGATTCTCTGCCTGCCTTGCCTGTTTTTCTGCTTCTTCCTGCTTCTGCTGTGCCTGTTCAACCGCTTCCACAGATGATTGGTTCACCCGTATTTTTAATTTAGAGTTCTGGTTCCGAACGTCTTTTATTTCTTCTTCGAGCTGCTCTTGCTCGCTCCTGGTCATCAATCCGTTTCTGTTCCTCAAATCGTCGTTGCTCTGCTGTAAAGACTGATTGAGTTTCCGCATTTCGGACAATTCTTCTGTCATCTGCTGAATTTCGGCATTCGACTTCTGCATTTCTTCTTGCATTTCGTGATTCTCGAAGAATAGCTGCTGTTTTTCCATTTTCAGACTGTGTGTTCTTTTCTGAAATTCCAGGATAAACTCGTTCATCTTCTGATTTCTCACCTGTAACTCGTCCCTCTCTTTCGTTACCAGCTCCAGTGATGTCGCCTGCTCCTTCGCAAGCAGTTTCCACTTGTCGGTAGTATCCGACAAGTTCTTCATCTGTTCCTGCTGTTCGTTCTGCTTCGGCTCGTACCCTTTCGTAATTTCCATTAAATTCATGCTCCAACGCCTCCTTACTGATATCCAGATGAAACGTTTTGGACAGATTGCTATCACGCACCTTCTTCCCATCCTGATTTTGGAATGTGATATGCTTTCGCTTTTCCGTCCAGTTCACCCTCCATCCGAACTGTTTCATTTTTTCTATAAACTGTTCTTTACTGATACAATTTTCCAGTGCTTTTAATACTGCCATTGCACAGTCCGCTACAAAACTGTCCTTTACCTGTTGACGGAACAGATTATATTTATCTTTGCTCCACGCAATGACCTCCTCTTTCTCGATCTGGCTACCATCAAAATGTTTTCCCTTTTCCACAACTGTCATTCCCCGTTCCCGGCACATCTGGTTTGTGAGCTGCTTCATCCTTTCCAGATCTCTTTTTGTACTGTGCAGCTTTCTCCCATCTTCATAACTGACAGAATTGGTCACCAGATGGCAGTGAATATGGTCTTTGTCTTTATGGACTGCCACTAAGGTCTGAAATCCCGGAAACCACTTTTCTGCAAATTCTTTTCCAAATTCAAATGCCTGCTCCGGTGTGATCTGTTCATCCTTATGCCAGGAGATAATATTGTGAGCATACATTCTGCCGGAATCCTTATTCCACAGCTTTTTTTCTTCCAGGAACGTGCGGTACACCAGATCATAGTTGATCTCATCATAGCAGTATGGGCCAGTCACATAGGCAAGCTGTTCATTGGTCTTGTCCTGACGCAGTACATATTCCATACAGTTTTTCATTGCTCCATGAGAATTTGTCCGCTTATTAACCGTCTTATTAATAGCCATATCTTTTCACTCTCCTTCCGGTATTTGAGGATATTCCGATTCAGGTAATACAAAACTTCTTCCATTGGCATAACACCGTCTGAATTTAGCTTCCGTGTGATCTGATTGATATTCGTAGCCGCACCACGGAGCTGGCTTAGTGTCTCTGCAAGCATCTGGTTTAGCTTTTTCAATTCTTCCACTTCCTCTGCGGATTCAATTTTTAAATCTGCTATTGCATGGAGTACAACCGCTTGTTGGGTTTGCCCGGATTCTTTTACTTTGCTTTGAAGCAGGTCATACTCTGCCTTATTCATTCGTATTGTTACTGTATAATTTCGTTTTCGCATAAATTTTCGACTCCTTTCTTCATTCCTTTTTCCATAAATAGAATCAGCCATAACATTTCCGGCTGGTAAATTAGCAGGGGATATATAAGGGAGTGCAACGCTCCCTTATACAGGTGCAGGACAGCGTCCTAGTCAATCAGTAAGTCTTCCGAAGGAATGTCCTGTGGACATTTTGCAGGATTACTTACGCCATTGACGTGCCGGGGTTCCAAGGGGCAGAGCCCTCTGGCAAGTTTAGGAACAGCCCCAAGGCTGGCTCCGGTGCATAGTGGCTTGCCACTTTGCGAAACTTGCCTGTCATCTGCCGCCCACTGTAAGAATCGGATCGCCATGTCCCCTGCGGCATCTTCCAGAATAAAAAGCGGCTGATGACGGTGGTTTTGTGGTGTGTGGGAAGGCTGCGTAGGAAAGCTGGAATACTCCCCTTTGTAGAGTTTTCCATATTTCCGGAGCAGGCTTTTCACACGCCACTCCGATGCGAAGTATCGGACAATCATGTGCCGTATCCGGCACTCCATTCTTTTTCGCCCTGGCTGCCACTTTCTCTGCCAGATTTCTTTTTATTTCTGTTCTTTTCCTTTCGATTCACCTTTTTTCTGTTTAAAAGCATAAAAATTGGCAGTCATGAACATCTCCAGGATTTTCTCTCCGAAAAATGCCATCACTGCCACTGCTTTCTCTGTTATTTTGTTTTTATGGAACTGTGATATCCTGTTATTTAGCTCCATTCTTTCTGCTATTTTACCTTTTTGACGATATCGAAGACCTCATCCATCAATTTTTCCAATTTCATTTGCAACTACTTAAAAACTATCCGCAAAATCCAATGCCGCATCCAAATCTGCTTCCTGTTCCCAGTCCGTTATATCTTCCGTGTGCTGCTCACTTTCCTTTTCTTCTGTCAGATCGGACAATTCTTTTTCTCCTGCTGATTCTTTCACAAATGGTGCAAGCATCTCAAATAAATTCTTTGCCATAGCCATCGGAACAGATTCTTTCACTCCATTCCGGATAGCTGTCTCCACTCTTTCCAGAAAAGCGTCTTCCTTTTCTCTAGTTTCCAGATATGGATCTTCTTTATTTCGATATTCTCTGGCAAAATAATCATTCAACGCTGCCACAACTGCTTTTGTATAGGATTTATATTTCTGCCTGTCCATGGTCTGAAGATATTCCCATGCTTTCCTATCCTGTTCATCACACAGGTTCAACCGAATATTGGTGTTGATAATTCTCCGTTCTTTTCTCATACCAGCATTCCTCCGTTTTTCTGAATTTTTCTCACCGTCATAGCTTCATATCCTTTTGCGGTTGCACAGATATCCCGTACAATCGTTACTCTGTCTTTGTCATATTCCCCGAAGTTCTGGATCATACAACCACCACCGCCAACTACATATAAACGCATCAGCTCCGGGTTGTATTCCCGTTCTCTCAGCTTATGGAAGATTTCTTTCGTATAATCTCCGGCAGCTTTACGAATAACCGAAAGATATTTTTCACCAATATCTGCCGTCCCGGTGCGGATCACCTGCTCAATCACCAGATCATCTACCACTGTTCCCAGTTCTTTCAACAAAGATTCCCTAACAGCAAGTACACACTGATGTGTTCCATATTTCTCTGTATAGCATTTCTTCTCCACCGGGCGAGAATTGTTGATATACATGATGTTCATAGTTCCGTTTCCAATATCTGCCAGCATATTGATACCTTTGAAATCCTGTAAGCGGTAAAAGGCTGCTGCAAATCCCTGTGGGTAAATATCAGCTCCTGCAAACTCTACATGATACTCTTTATTGCGGAATATAAAATCCACGCTTTCATTCTTGAGAAGATATTTCTGGAAATCTTCTTTCTGTGTAGCTACCCAGGTAAGCGGAAGTCCGGCTGCAATGTGTACCTTTGCCTGATCCATTCCTTTCCCATCAAGTTCCCTTGCGATAGCCGCCAGTGTCAGCACATAATAATCCTCGTCCTGCGTTTTCTCCGCACAGAACTCCTTATGCTCCTCACCGATCTGGTAAAACATACCATGGTAAACAAGAAGGTTATTCTGAAAGATTGGCTCCTTCTCATATCTGGCTACACCGGATGGAAAACATCTGGTTGCAGTTTTCATGTTGCCATAACCATGGTCAATCCCAATCACCATAATTGTCTCGTTTTTGTTTGTTTTCATCATTCTCATAATCATACCTCATTCTTTCTTCTTTATTTTTATTGATAAAAGCACAGCTGGGGCAAAAAGGGCATTTTTTTGAACCTCCTGACAGCCTTTTTATTTTTTTGCCCTGTCCTGACCTCGTTCATTTTTGCCTTTTTTGCCCCAAATGCCCCAAACCATCTGTCATATATTCAATTTTAATTGTTCAGAGTGTTCCTCAAAGGGAGTCCTGTCCCCTGCTTCCAGAGGCTGGAAATCTTCTTCCCGTACAGCAATATCCTGATAACAGTAATCGCCGTTATATTTCCTTGCCTGAAACCCTTTGCCCTCCATATTTTTAAAAAATCCTGATTTTGCATGTCCCTGACGGCCATTGTCCTCGCAGTATTCCTCGTACATCCGGAACACGTCGCTGCGTTTCAGCCGCTTTCCTTTTTCCTTCACCAGTTTCTCCTCCAGGAAAGCACATACACTGTCTGATAACCGCCGCAGTTCCCAGACGCATTCTTTGCTGTGTTCGCTTTCGATAAGTTCCCCACGATCATAAACATCTTTCAATGCTGTCACTGCCATATGAATCGCATAGTCCGCTTCTGCCTTGATCTTTTCTTTCAGCCGGATATCTTTTTCCTCTCTTGGAATCATCTGGTTCATATCCAAAACAAGGAGTCTCCGGTAGAAAGCATCGGATTTGTCTTCCAGATTCTGCGGCATTTCGTTGGTTGAAAAAAGTAGCTTTGCATATGCCTTATAAAAGACCGCATCTTTTCCTTTTTTCTCATACAAAAGTGTATCTTCACCAACTGCCTTTTTCAGCACATCGGTTGTATCCATTGCCTTGCATGGGATATCTGCACAGGCATTTAACAGCTTTCCATACATCCCGGTAGCATAAAACCGTTTGTTCAAGTCCTGCAATGAGATACTGGACGTATTCTCATTTCCGATCACGTGCTGGATCAGTGCAACTGCAACGGACTTTCCGGTACCTCCATTTCCTTTCAGCATCAGGAATTTCTGGAACTGGGTGTCTGTTGTCATGCAATATCCGAAATACTCCCAGAACATCTGCTGTTCCACCTTATCCGGTATGGAAGAATCCAGATACTTTCTGATATTTTCTCCACCTCCCAGGACTTTTTCCCTGTCCTCCGGATAATATGGGAAGGGGATCTGATTGATAGTCAGATACTTCGGATCATGCTCTACCAGCTCATCTGTCAGTACATCATAATAAGCATTTTTGAAATTGATCCAGTGGGCTGGCTGCTTATTCAGCTCATACGAATTCCGGTAAATCTGTGGCTGCGTAATCAAGAGATTATAAACTCTCTGGATGGTGCTGCTGTTGACCTGATCCCGGTAAATCAGCTTTTGAATCCGGTATTTCAGCTTCACACCTCTGGCATCCTCGATAAAAACACCATGCTCATAATAATAGGGAATCTCTCCCCTTACGAAGAAGCTCACATTTTCCACAATATAATCCACAATCTCCATATCCCGTACACCGGTGACTTTCCCTTTGGAATCAAACTTGTGGAACCGGCTTAATTCCGGATAGTTCTTCGGTTCCCGTTCAAACCGCAGGATAAACTGCTCAAGAACTTTACCAAGCTCCTGCTTATTGTCAAAATTTCCAAGATACTCTTTTTCTTTGAACAACTGCCACCCGGATTTTCCGTCCAGTCCGGCATCCTTGCAGAATTCCAGTATCCGGTCATTCATCCATTTGACTGTACAGGCTGCCACATAGTGATAGGAGCTTTGACAGCTTCCCTGAAACTGCATCGAACGCATTTCATCGACAAATCCATCTATACTGTAATAACCGTCCTCTTCTTCCTGCACTAAATAAAGGGACTGATAACCGGAAATTATGATATTTAACGCAATCTCCTGATTATCCACCAGAAAAATATATTTCTGTGCAGTCCCTTCCGGTTCTGTCTCCATATAATGCTTTAGGAACTTCTTGTTCATATTCATCACTTCCCCTCAGAGCAAAAGAAAAGACGTGGGCCACATTTCTATGACTCACGCCTTATCTGCTCACAATATTCTGTTTACTATCAATTTATCTGTTACTTACTGTATTCCTCAATCTTACACGTAGATCAATTCCTTCAAAATAATTTCTTCTGCAACTGCTCTGTGCTGATTAGCTGCTCTTACCCATGCCATCTGGTCTTTCTCCTTATCCGGCAAAGGCTCTTTTTCCTCCAACTGCTTCAGAATAACTTCTTCCCGTTCTCTGGCAGCCTTGTCCACTTCCAGCAGATGCTCACCGATTGTATCCTGCAACAGCATCACCTGATACAAGGAATTACGGTGATTCTTCAGATAATCTCTGCGTAAGAATCCATATTTACCAAGCTGCTCCATCTGATCACCAGATTTGTAGGTAAGGTTCGGAATCAGATATCCATTTACATTCGTATAAGTCAGTTCCATTTTATTAGCACTCTCCTTTTTTCTCTGATTTTTTACACCAAATTTACACCATTTGCAATTCATTTGACGATATTCTACGATACCAGACAAAATGACTGATTGCTCAGAAAGCCCGTAAAATAGGCATTTCTGCGATACACAAAGCAGGACAAAAATCGACTTCCATTATCAAGAGGTGAGTGCTAATTTTTGTAAAAAAAATGTGAAGCCCGCATTTTACAGGCTTCACAGATTTTGCATATAAATCGTATGCTGCTGGTTATTGACTACATGCCATAATGATCTTCTCACATCTGTCATATCCAAGCTGTGAACTATTCAGACACAACGTGTAGTTTCCGGCATATCCCCATTTCTGCTCTGTGTAAAAGTTATAATTTGTCATACGCCTTTTATCTGTGTCTGCCATCATTTTGGCAGCCTCCTGTGCTTCTACATTATGTAAACGCATAATCCGCTGTGTTTTTTCCGACATATCCCCATGAATAAATACATTCATCACATCATCTCTGTCTTTTAGAATATAATCTGCATTTCTTCCAATGATCACACAAGGTTCCTTCTCAGCCAATGCCAGAATAACTTTTCTCTGCGCCTCGTATACCACATCTTCCACCGATTTGCCTGTCATATCACGTCCGGCAAATGCATAGGCAAACAACCCTTTTTTCGGAGATAATTCTGCATTTTCAAGAACATATTCCGGTGATAAACCAGATTTTTCTGCAATCTCATTGATAATATTTTTATCGTAATAAGCAATTCCAAGTTTTTTCGCAACTTCTTCCCCGATAAAACGTCCACCGCTTCCAAACTCTCTGCTGATTGTAATAATTCTTTTTGTCATCTCTGATTCCTCCTTAACTTAAAACAGCTACTTTATTTTTTCTGATCTTCTTTAAAAATACATAACCGACCAGGCATGCAATCACTTCTGTAATCGGGAATGCCCACCAAATCAGTGAAACGCCCATCTGTCCATTTCTGACGAACAGTGAAAAGATTCCAGCCAATGGCAGAATGATAATAAGCTGCCTCAAAAGTGAAATAACCAGCGATTCCACGCCCCCGTTCAGTGCCTGATAAATACCCTGATAAGCGACATTGATTCCGGCAAACAGAAAACTGATAGAGATCACTCTCATCGCACTGATAAAGTATTCTCTTGACTGTCCTGCATTAAACAGCGTTGCAAATGCGCCCGGAAAAATCTCTGTGATTGCAATGCCGAGAATCATTAATGCTATCGTATAGATCAGACCATACCTGATGCCATCCTGTATTCTTTTTTTACTTCTCATTCCATACGCAAATGCAATAATCGGCGTGATCGCATCTCGCAGACCAAATGCAAGGAAAAGAACAAACTGCTGTACCTTATAGAACAAGCCATAGGCTGTCTGTGCGGAAGGATTGAACTTCAGAATTAAATTCATCACGTACACCATTATAGACATCAGAGCCTGTGCAATAATTGCCGGGAGTCCGATAGCATAGATTTCTTTTATAATGCCCGCATTCGGCTTCAAGTATTTCACATCATGTTCAAATTCTTTATTCAGCTTCATATGGAAAATAAACAGTAAAACTGCAGAGGCTACCTGACCAATGACAGTTGCGTAAGCGGCACCTTTCACGCCCATTTCAGGACAAGGTCCAATACCATAGATCATAATCGGATCAAGGACAATATTTACAATTGCGCCTACTACCTGTCCGATGGTCGAATAAAGGGAGCGCCCTGTTGCCTGTAACAATTTTTCAAATAATGAAAAGAAAACAATACCAAAAGAAATCACACAGCATATCCTCAGATAGCTGACACCCATTTCAAGTACTTCTGTATCTACTGTCTGTGATGATATATAGGCTCTCACACCAAAGAAACCAAACAACAAACAGACCACATAAATAATCACACCAAGAAACAGACTATTCCCTGCTACCTTTGCAGCTTTTTTGCTGTTTCCCTGTCCAAGTGTCCTTGCAAGAAGTGCATTGGTTCCGACACCTGTTCCTATACCTGCTGCAACCATCAGCATCTGAACCGGAAATACAAGCGTCAATGCATTTAACGCTGCTTCACTTCCCTCTCTCATATTGCCTACAAATGCACTGTCTACAATGTTATAGACCGCCTGCAATGCCATAGATAAAATCATCGGAATCCCCATTTGGACCATCAGCTTATTCACCGGCATATCCTTCATCTTATTGCTTTCCGCCATTTTGTTTACTCCTCTCTTTTTCTGCACAAAAAAATGCGTAACCTGTCAAATAAGCTGGACTTACGCTGACATGCTACACACTTTTTCATGACACTATTATTTTTAACAAAAGAAAACGAGCAGCTGGTAAACTGGATTTACGCTTACTTGCTACTCGTTTGTAATTATTATATTTCCTGTTTTTCAAAAAGTCAAATAAAATTTCAATAGGACCAAATACCTTGTGTTCTTCACAACTCATTTTTAACCTTTCTATTTTTAAAAATATATTTGACATTTCCGGTAAAATATCCCTATTATATAGTTGTTTTTGATTTACAGAAGAAAGGATACACTAAAATGATTCATATAAGACTTGCCAGTAAAGAAGATATCCAGAATATCATGCCCCTCTACGCCTATGCCAGAAAATTTATGGCTGCCAACGGCAATCCCCATCAATGGAACGGCAATTATCCTGCTTCAGAAGACATCCTGAAAGACATTGCCAATGGCAACTATTATGTCTGTACACCGGATGATGAACCGGACAAAATTGTGGGTGGATTTGCTTTTATTATAGGTAAAGAGCAGAATTACACTGTCATCGAAAATGGTGCCTGGCACTCCGATCAGCCTTATGGCACAATTCACCGGATTGCCTCCAACGGTCAGGTCAAAGGCATTGCCCGAGCCTGCTTTGATTTCTGTCATAACAAAATAGACTGTCTGCGCATTGATACCCACGCTGACAACAAGCCAATGCAAAATGCCATCGACAGTTATGGCTTCCGATACTGCGGAATTATCCATGTCGCCGACGGCACACCAAGAAATGCCTATGATTTAGTTTAATCTTCATCGTGATGTATTCGCATGTAAAATTGCTGCGCAGTGCCCTATCCGGCAATCATCATACACAGTGGCATTGTCAGGATTGAAAGCAGCGTTGTCACTGTAAAAAGCTCTGTCGCATAATGATCATCACGCTCATACATAATCGCCATCGTAATCGTCATGGCACCGGCCGGACACGCTGCAGTCACTGCGGCCACTGTCCGCATCTGATCATCAATCGGCAGAAATCTCAGTAACAAACAGAACAGACCTGCCGAAACGATCAGGCGCAGTAACGCCACGAAAAAGAGTCTTCTTTTTGTCAAAATCTCCTTAAAATTCAGCTGTGTCATAATCGCGCCGGACAAAAGCATCGCCAGCGGCGTATTCATATCGCCAATAGCACTCATTGCAAAATCAATACTTTCCGGCAGACGAATCTGAAAAATAAAGAATACCATACCTGCGATGACCGCAATGAGGCACGGATTAATCAGCTTCTTCAGCTGAAAACCGCCTTTATCCAACAGCATGATGCCATGTGTCCAACAGAAAATATGAAAAACAGCGACAAACACGGTTGCATAGATAACACCGATATTTCCAAAAAGCGCATAACCAAGCGGAACCCCTATAAATCCACAGTTATCATAGGTCACTGCAAACTTCTCAATTGACAGATCATACCCTTCTCTCTCATGCAAAAGGAAATGACCAATCACAATGGAAATCAGATAACTGATGACGGCCAACACAAAAAGAATACCCATTTTTTTCAGCAACTCACTGTCATACTCCATCTGAAAGGAAGTAAAAATCAAAATAGGATTCACAACCAATGTGCTCAGTCTGGACAAACGCTGTTTTGTATAATCATCAATGATTCCCATCTTACAACAGATCACGCCTACAATCATAATAATAAAGATAGAAATAATCTTTCCAAATACCGTTGCAACTATCATTCGCTATGCTCCGCCTTTCTCTTTAACTGTCCATTTTTTCAACTCATATAATACTACATACCGGTATACCGGTCAACAAGCCTATCAGCACTTTAATTATGAAATAACGATTTCCCATATGGAACAGCAAAAAACCATCAGCCTGGAAGATTTATAATCCTCCGGGCTGATGGCTTTTATGTCACCTTATGGGTATCCGTTCTGTCACAATCATAACAATTGCCTACATTAATGATACATCTCTGATTACCTCAAATAATTATCTGTATAATAAACCAATTATGCAACCTTGGGATAATCAATCACCGTAACTTCCTGCATTAACTTCTTGGCCATATCAACAATCCTTTCAAGCCGATCAGCAACTTCATCCGTATAATACTTCTCGCCGCACTGCTCACATTCAAGGCATGGAACATTTTTAATCACAATAATGCAATCTTTATAATTTACGACGTGTGTTGTTGTGCTATTTACAGTTGTATTATTCTTACAATACATACACATATCCATCACCTCTTTCTTCGAGTCTTTAAATCATTTTCAAACCTCTTTCCTGCATTCGTTGCAGGCAATGCTGTGTCCAAAGAATTTTGGATTCCATGCATAATTTTTGATATATTTCTAAATTCATTTTTCTTTTCCCCTTAACATTATTGCAATTAATCATAGCACATCTTTTTTATCATTCCCATCACTTTCCTCCCCTCTTTGCCCACAACATTTCGACAAGATTCGACAACTTTTCAACCACATCTATATAAATTGACATTTTTATCCACAAAAAAGGCTTTATAATCCAAAATCATCTCTAATTCTAAGATTATAAAGCCTTCCAACTTTTGAAGTTGATTCTAAACAGCTCCAATTATTTTCATTATTTAAGCATCCAATTACAATGTTGTTCCATGGTCCACAATTAGGTACTGACCTGTCACTGCAGCTGATGCGTCCTCTGCAAAGAACAGAATAGCATTGGCCTGATCCTCCACACTGGATTCCGGCAAGGACATATCCATATGCTGCGCACAGCGTTCTGCAAACCATGTAGAAAATTCAGCGACTTTTTCCGGTGTATTCAGCGGTGTCGGTGTTGGTCCCGGGCAAACGGCGTTGCAGCGGATACCGTTCGGTGCCAGCTGAATAGCCACGTTCTTTGTCATAGCCAGTGCCGCTGATTTTGCTGCTGAATAAGAAATACCACCGTTGCCGAACACACCGCCGATGGAAGAAACATTGATGATCGAGCCTTTTCCGGACGCCATCATATGTGGAATCGTATCCTTCATCATGTAGAACAGAGAACTCTGGTCAATGGCGATAATCTCATTCCACCACTCATCTGTACACTCTGTAATCGGGCGGTGCTTATCCACAATACCGGCATTATTCACCAGAATGTCCACTTTGCCAAACGTATCAAAAGCCGCTTTTACAACCGCACTGCAGTCCTCATGACTGGACACATCCGCTTTCACCGTCACAACCTGAACACCATATTTGCGGCATTCCTCTGCCACTTCGTCCAACGCCTCTTTTCTGCGGGCACACAAAACCAGATCCGCACCCTCCTTCGCAAAAAGAATCGCTGTTGCTTTGCCAATACCTGAATTACCGCCAGTCACAATCGCTGTCTTATTCTCTAATCTCTTCATCGTTATACTCTCCTTTATCATATTCCATTTTTTTGTAGAACAAATGCCAAGCATTTGTTATCCTGTTCTTTCTCACTTATCATCTGTGAAACGCCAGGTTTTTCACCTTTACATTTGCATGCCACCGCACACCGGCATGGCCATTCCCGTGATATGTCCCGCCATATCGGAACACAAAAATACCACAGCATCCGCAACATCTTTCGTCGTTCCCATCTTTTTCATGGGTATAATATAATTTTTCAGAAATTCCGCATCCTGCGCACCGGCATCAATACTGTCCTGCATGAGTCCGGTTCCTTCCGTCGGTCCCGGACAGATCACATTGACACGGATACCTTTGTCTGCATTTTCCAGAGCTGCCGTCTGGGTAATGGCGATCACTCCGGCCTTTGATGGACCGTAAGCACCAAATCCCGGTGCCATCCTAAGTCCGCCGATAGACGCGTTATTAACAATGGCGCCTCTTCCCTGTTTCTGCATCTGCAGAAGTTCATATTTCATACAATGAAAAACACCGGTCAGATTGGTATTGATCACTTTCTGCCAGTCGCTTTCCGCCACCTCCGTCAGTGGCGCAAAAGGAATATTTTTGCCGTCCGCCCCACAACCGGCGTTATTAAATGCATAATCCAGTGAACCAAATGTCTTCACCGTTGTCTCAATCGCTTTACGGACAGAATCATCATCTGTCACATCACATTCAACAAAAATCGCCTCACCGCCGTTTTCCCGTATAGTCTGCACCGTTTCCAATGCTTTAGGATTTCTGGCAGCCACAGCCACCCTGCAGCCAAGAACGCCAAAACAAATAGCTGCGGCCTGTCCCATACCGGAAGCCGCCCCTGTTACAAAAGCTGTTTTTCCTTCAAATTCTTTAAATATTTTCATCCGCTTCTCCTATCAGATAACCATAGCCGAACTTCTTAATCACTTCTTTTTCCCGAACAAGTCCTTCTTTGATAAATTCAATAAAATACTGCCCTGCCTGGGTATCCGCCTGATTCTTCAGACGGCCGATGCCGATAATAGCCGGTGCAATATCATCCGTTATCGTACAAATCCGAATATCAGAATCCGGGTGCAGATTCAACATTTCACAGGCCATCACAATCGGAATGATCGCCACACCGCGATTGTCATTGAGCAGATTGTACATAAGCTCATTGCTCTGCACTTCGTATCCTACCTTCGGTACAAAATCATACACGCGACAGGCCTGATACAGCTGACTTAACTGAAATCTGAAGGTATCACAGATAAACGTCGCCTCTTTGAGCTGTCCCATGGATAACTTCCCGCACTCCGCCAACGGATGATTTTTGTGCATAACAAATACATAAGGATTGCTGTCAATCAACTGAAAATCAATCCGTTCATCCTCGATCATTTCATTCGACAATGCATAATTAATATTTCTGTCCAGCAGGTTCTGAACCAGCTCAAGTGTTGTAAAATCCAGCTGCCTTATGCCGATTTCCGGATGAGCCTCTGAAAATCTCGGCAGCCGAATAGCCAGATAATGCAGGATATTGCTTCCCAATGATAAAATATTCTGATTTAATGTGTATGTTCTTTGGACATTTTCCATCCCGGCCTTTAACTCTGCAAAAGCAATGTCCACGCTGGAAAGAAATATGCGGCCATAATCATTGAGCACGATTTTGCCTTTTCGGTGTTCAAACAACGGCACACCGATTTCTTCCTCCAGCTGCGCAATACGTTTGCTGAGATTTGGCTGCGTAATATATAATTCTCTGGCCGTTTTGGTCATGTTGCCGTTTCGAGCCACCGCCTGAAAATATTTTAAAACTGTAAAATCCATCTCTTTCCACCGCTTCCGTCATTCCTGATCGTTCCGATAAACCTTCCAAAAGCCGTAAAACAACTGTCCTTTTTATATACGCATGGCTGCATAATAAGCTTCATGATTGGCTCTGTAATAAGTACCGCCTCTTGCCGTACAGTCGCCCACCATGATCACATCTGCACTGCCGTATTTTGCCAGAAGCACTTTGCCAAGGCTGTCATCCGGTTTGACACCCAGCGCATTCACGACACTGTCCGCCGGATAGAAATGCTTTTCGCCGGTGACTGTATCCACCGTTTCAACCCCGTCCTTTACCGCCTGAATCCGCTGTCCGCCAATAAGTGCTGCATTCAGATTCTCCAGCTGATCCAACAAATCCACTTTGTTAAAAATCGGCATTTCCATAATAAAATCTTCCCGCTTCAGCTGGTCCACAACAGTAACACTTTTGCCCTCTTTTGCCAGGGTAAGGGCACATTCAAGTCCTGTAATGCCGCCTCCGCAAACAACCACATTTTCACCGGTCTCAACTTCATGGGCATCCACGACACGAACGGAAAGTGCATTTTCTATCCCCGGAATCGGAGGCTGAACATAAACAGAACCTGTTGCCACAATAATGGCATCCGGGTTTTCTTTTTCAATTAAATCCTCCGTCACTTCTGTATTCAGCAGAATTTCCGCCCCACATTTGCCGGTTTCTCTGATATCCCAGTCCAGATATTCCCGCATCAGTGTTTTAAACGGTACAAGGCAGGCATCGTTTAATAAACCGCCCAGTCTGTAGGATTTTTCATACAGTTTGACACTATGGCCTCTCTGTACCAGTGTCTGAGCCGCCATCATGCCCGCAGGACCACCACCGATCACCATGACTTTCTTTCGTTCATTTTCCGATACAGGCTGAATCTGTCCGCTCACACCACAGCGCGGATTGATGGCACAGCTCATATTGGTTCCCCATGTATTGGCATTGCCGCAAAGATCGCACCGGGTACACGGACGGATTTCTGCCTGCTGAGCTCTCAGAGATTTTCTGACAATATCGCCGTCTGCCATAAAACTTTTGGCCATGGCTACAATATCTGCCTTACCTGACGCAATAATCTCCTCCGCCTGCTCCAAAGTTGTGATCATCCCCACAACAGCCACCGGCACATGCAGATGTTTCTTTACTTCTGCTGCATAATCCACATTCAACGGTTTGTGAGGTTCACGGAAATAAGTCGGTATACAATAACGGGCCGACAAATGAAAAATCGAACCCTGAGACACATGGACGATATCCACATACTCCTGCGCTTCTTTCATAAATGCCAGAGATTCCTCAAATTCCATGCCGCCCGGAATACCTTCCACAGCAGAAACTCGCATCTCAATGACCATATCTTCACCGACAGCTTCTCTCACTGCCTTCAGCACTTCCAATGGGTATCTACGCCTGTTCTCAGGTGAACCGCCATATTCATCTGTCCGCACATTGGAAGCCGGTGACAGCCATTGGGCCAGGAAATTCTGATGGGCACAGTGAATCATCACCATGCGAAATCCCGCATGTTTGCAGCGCAGGGCACAGTCTGCATAATGGGCTTTCATCTCATCCATATCCTGTCGATTCATGGTACGCACATTATCTTCTGGATTCAACGGTCTTTCTGCAGAAACAATAGCAATGGGTGAACCATCCTGAGGCGCTCTGTTACCCCGTCCTGCATAAGCCAGCTCCGCAGAAATTTCGGCACCATTCTGTCGACAGACTTCTGCCAGCGCATTCATCCCATGAATACAGTCATCATCACAGACATTCATCTCACATAACCAATGTGAAGTTTTGTCATGGGTCACCGGTGTATCACCTACCGTTACCCAGCCTGCACCTGTTTGTGCCTGCCAGGCCATAAAATCCAACATATCCTGTCCAACAGTACCGTCCGCATTGCACTTCAGAACAACCGTCGGCGCATATTCCAGTCTGTTTTTCAACGTTACACCGCGAATTATCAGCGGCTGAAAAAGATGCGGATATAAATTCTGATTCATACTCATCCCCCATAATTCATTGTCAAATATAACGTTATTATCTTCACTTTTACTATGAGTATAGCAATCGGAAGATGCAATGTAAAATGCCCATTTTGATATTGAGGTATAACCGCAGCGACATAACTTATTACATTTTTGCATCCGATTTATTTAAAACCCTAAAAACAGCGAAAGGCCGCAGCCCAAATGGGCTGCGGCCTTTTTGATTCAGGACTTGCTTACAATTCCTGCGCTTCATATACATTTATTTTTTACTGGATAGAGATATATTTCTTCTCTTCTACAGCAGGTTTTGCTTCTTTCTTAGGTACGAACAGTGTCAGAATACCATGTTCAAAGGATGCCTTGATATCCTCTTCTGTGATATCTTCGCCAACATAATAGCTTCTCTGACATGCGCCTGCATAACGCTCACGTCTGATGTACTTGCCTGTCTTCTTGTCTTCCTTATCTTCATCAAGACCCTTTGCTGCACTGACGGTCAGATAACCATTATTCAATTCAGCCTTAATCTCGTCTTTCTTGAAGCCCGGAAGATCAATCTCAAGTTCATAGCCATTGTCCAGTTCCTTGATATCTGTCTTCATCAGATTGCCTGCATGGTGACCATACAGTTTCTTTTCTGCCTTATCTTCTGCTCTGTTGTCATAATAAAATGGAAAACCAAAGAAATCATCAAATAAATTATTGTTAAAAATGCTAGGTAACATAAGTCATATCTCCTTTTCAATCAAATATCTATATTCCAATCTGTTAACTGTTATTGTCTAAAAACATCTGAGCCGATGAATCATTATCCCTCAATGGATATATATTTCTTCTGCTCTACTGCAGGCTTTGCTTCCTCTTTCGGAATCTCAAGCTTCAAGGTGCCATCCTCGAACTTAGCCTTGATGTCTTCCTGTTTAACACCTTCACCAACATAGAAGCTTCTGCTGCATGAACCGCTGTAACGTTCACGTCTGAGGTACTTGCCCTCCGAGTTCTTCTCATCTGTCTGCTTATTCGATACAGCACTAACGGTCAAGTAGCCATCCTTCAGTTCAGCTTTCACATCTTCCTTCTTTACTCCCGGCATGTTCATCGTTACTTCATAACCATGATCTGTGTCTTTCACATCTGTGGTCATCAAACCTGCTGCATTATAATTATAATCTCCATCAAATGGGAATCCAAAAAAGTCATCTAACAAATTCTCTCCAAAAATACTAGGCATTAACATAAGTCATATCTCCTTTCAAAAGATATCTTAAAATCTAATCAAGCACTTTCGGATCACTCCTGAGTGTTATCAACATTTTCAACTCCGGATTCGGAACTCTTCTTTTTGTTCCCCTTCCTTTGTTCTACATGTAATATAACACTTATTGTTAGCACTGTCAATAGATGAGTGCTAATTTTTTGTGAACATTTTGTGAACTCTACGAGTCATGCAAAGCAGAAAAAATTTCATCTGCAGCCAGACCAAAGGTATGGTTGCATGGGCAAAAGAAAATGTAGCTTCTTCCGGATTATCTGACAAGCCACTCGACTCCCTGTTATAATACTCATCAATACGCATATACTATCTATATCTCTATCATCATTGAATAAGACAATTTATTTATAATATTATCTTGTACGCAAGACAATATTGATATATAATTATCTCATATAGAAAGAGGTGACATATATTATGAATCGCGATACTTTAAAACAAATCATGATTGATCAAAAAGATATTTATCTCAACAATCCATTAATAACAAGACAGTATTCTCTAGAAACCAATGTCAATTATTGCTTTGTTGGTATCAGAAGAACCGGAAAGTCATATATGATGTATCAACAAATAAAACAATTAGAAGACAATGGAATTCCCTTGTCCCAAATTGTTTATGTGAATTTTGAAGATGAGCGTCTTTTGGAAATGACTGCTGAAGATTTAAATCTCATTTTAGAAATTGGATTAGAAATATCCGGAACTGATATCAAGCCATATTTATTTTTAGACGAGATTCAAAATATTAACGGGTGGGAGAAGTTCGTTCGCAGAATTGCAGATATGAAGTATCGAATCAATATTACCGGCAGTAATAGTAAAATGCTAAGCAGCGAAATAGCTTCCACTTTAGGTGGGCGTTTTGTTATTATGAATATTTATCCATATTCTTTCTCTGAATATCTTATTGCAAATAATATGACAAAGAATTACCTGGATGTTATTAGCACCAAAGACAGGGCAGATGTCCAAAATCAATATAACAAATATGTAACCTATGGAGCATTTCCAGAATTAGTTGAGATAAGAAATAAACGAGCTTTTTTAAACAGCATCTATCAAACTGTATATCTCGGTGATATTATAACCAGAAATAAAATCACCAATGATTTTGCAATAAGGCTGATCCTAAAGAAAATTGCAGAATCTGTCACAAAACCTTTATCGTATAACCGGCTGACTAATATATTAAAAAGTGGTGGAATGTCTATCGGTAAACAAACCGTAATAAACTATGTCAGCTATATGACAGACTCCTACCTGCTCTTTACTCTGCAAAACTATGCCGCCAAACTTGTAGAAAAAGAGACTTCTCCTAAGTATTATTTTATGGATACCGGACTTCTAGGACTTATGCTGCTAAACTGCAAATCTGCTCAGCTGGAAAATCTTGTTGCAATCGAACTGATGCGACGTTATGGTACCGAAAATGTCTATTTCTTTGAGAATAATGTAGAAATTGACTTTTATGTACCATTAGACAATCTTGCTATCCAGGTCAGTATGCAGGTTCTGGATAACATAGATACAAGAGAACGTGAGACCAGAGCCTTTGTGAAGCTAAATAATTTTATCCCCAACGCCAAATGTATTCTCATTACTAATAGCGAAGAGGCGGTTATTGATTGCGATGGAATCAATATTGAGGTAATTCCTATTTGGAAATGGTTATTGGATAACTAATCGAGTAGGAGGCGGTGATTAACCGCCGTCCTCTCAATTCTCATAATCATTACACAATCAAAAAAGGCGCAAATCATATGATATGATTTACGCCTGGCTTCATACTGATTTCAGATATATTGTTCTAAATTGACCGGATTATATCTGAGTCATCCGGTTGTGTACTCCGGGATATCCGTCAGATACTTGTTTAAATCGATTTCTCCCATCAATCCGTCAAATGTTAAAACAGGATCCAGCAGATCCAAACAATCCGAAAGGAACAGACATTTTTTTGTTTGCAGCCGCCAGCACAGAAGCACCCATGATTTATTTCTCAAGAAAAACCGTAATAGTGCCCTCTAATAATTTTCTCCAAAGTTTGACAATATTCCCCACAGCAATGGCATTAATCAGTGTTCCTTCCCTGACATCAGTCATCACCATACATGGCTTCGGATTTACGATGCACATTGATTTCATTTTCTTTTGCTCGAATGACATCCGGGTCGGATTCTTTGTTGTACAGAAGAGTATCAACAAGATGCCATATGTCATCTTCAGAAATGTTGGTTTTACAGTATCCATACGTTTCAAAATCATATGAGAGTTTCTTATTGATTTTGTCATGTGTGATGTATTCATCTGTTTCCGGCACGTCGGGATATCTTGTTATCCATTTTTCATGCCATGTTTTCTGAATATCAAAATACTGTGACCGAATTTCTGGTTTTTTGCGAGCCAGAGCAAGACCAAATTTTTCATCATACATCGTAAGTCCTTTATCTTTTATATTTGCATAATAAAAGATATTGCTTATCTGTGACATGATGTAAAACGGTAGTGCAACTTCAATAGTTGTATCTGTAGGTTTGATACGTTCGAACATGTGATGATTTTCCTTTCTGTTAAAATGAAACTGTTTTTTCTGTGATATAACCAGACCAATGAATATCAGTGCCGCACCAGCCACTGAGGCCATGGTCATTTCCTCATGAAGCACCAGAAACAGGAAATTGGCGAGGACTTCCGGCTTCATCAGTATCTCCGGTTTCCAGCTGGCTTTCTGCTGGATCAGCACTGGGATCAAAAATAGAATACCATAGAAATACACTCTTCTTGTAACGGCCACGATCGGATATTCCCACTCACCGATTTTCTTGATCAGCGCCGAATAGCAGCCCCATGAGATCATCGCCAGAAAGGCCAGACCATCTCCCTGGGGATTAAGCTGCAGATTTTTCCGCATGGCGCCTATCTCAACTAATGGTAACCGAAAATCTATATATTTTCAATATCTATCCATTTTTTTAGCGCCCGACATTTCAAGTTTTCCCCAAAAAAACTAAAGAAAACTTTACCATAAAAATTGTTTTTAGAGGGGTTGTCTTTTCCAGATTTTTCTGTTATTATCCAAAAGGATTATCTCTATGCGAGATTCCCCACTTCTATAAGTGGTCAATCATTGACAAAATTTGAAAGTTAAACGGAGGTGAGTTTTCATGGACAGTTGCATAGGTCGAAGTAAGATATGCGGTGAACAGAAGTATACAGTCAGAATGCGGCTATTCGGAAAGCTCAGCCTTAGACCCATAAGCAAATCTTAATACAATATTTGTGCCTGCAAAGCAGACACAACCTATTCGTATGGAATTTGCCTCTGCTTTGCAGACATGGTGCCTTTGGGCAGCCTCCTCTCTATACGCAATCTATATTTTCGTGCGTTCTTTTGTACATCGCATCCAACAGTCTATGCTATTAAACTGAAACGTGAAGCGATGTATTTTTTATGCCCTTTTTTAGGGTGACAAGGAGGACGACATGAAAAGAAAAATGTTTTACAAGAAAGATTATGTAAAAGAACTGTTAAAGATTATCCGCACAGAAACAGATACCACCAAATTGCCAAAGCTGCTTTCCGATTACCATGAGAAAGATATTGCTGAAGCGATCACCTTACTGAGCGAAACCGAAAGAAGACAACTCTATCCTGTCCTCGGCGCACAGAAAGTAGCCGAAATCTTTTCCTATCTGGACGATTCTGAGAAATATATTGAAGAACTGCCGATTGAAAAGGCTGCCAAAGTGGTTTCTTACATGGATGCCGATGATGCACTGGACATTCTGGATGATCTGACCGAACACAAAAAACAGGAACTTGTCAACCATCTGGATGAAGATACCCGAAAGGACGTCCGCAGACTGCTTTCCTATGATGATGACGAAATCGGCAGCTGCATGACCAACAACTTCATCTGCATTTCCGACAAATTATCCATCCGTGAAGCCATGAGCACTCTCATTCGCCAAGCTGGTGAACATGACAATATTTCCACCATTTACGTTGTGGATAAGGATGAGAAATTTGTAGGTGCCATTGATCTGAAGGATTTGATCATTGCCCGCGAAAATGATGCCCTGTCCGACATTATTAGTCGTTCCTATCCTTATGTCTGCGAACACGAGAAAATCAACGACTGCATTGACAAGATTGCCGATTACGAAGAAGACTCTCTTCCTGTTCTGACCAAAGAGGGCCGTATCGCCGGCATCCTGACCGCAACGGACATTGTGGAACTCGTTGACGATGCCATGGGCGATGATTATGCAAAGCTCGGTGGTCTGACATCTGAAGAAGACTTAAATGAACCGACCATCATCAGCATGAAGAAAAGACTGCCTTGGCTGATCATCCTGTTATTTCTGGGCATGGGTGTATCCTCGGTTGTGGGTATCTTCGAATCCGTTGTTGCCGTTCTGCCGATTGTTATCTGCTTCCAGTCACTGGTTCTTGATATGGCAGGCAATGTCGGCACACAGTCCCTGGCTGTTACTATCCGTGTTCTGATGGATGAAAACCTGAACACAAGAAAGAAACTCTACCTTCTCGGCAAGGAAATGAGAATCGGTTTCTTCAATGGCATCAGCCTTGGCCTGATGGCTCTGGTATTTCTCGGTGTCTACATCCACTTTTTCAAGAAATACGCATGGCTTTCCGCTTTCCTGATCTCTGGCTGTGTCGGCCTCTCACTTATTGTGGCCATGGTAGTTTCCAGCATGATCGGCACCATTGTGCCAATGTTTTTCCACAAAATCCACGTGGACCCGGCGGTTGCATCCGGACCGCTGATTACAACTGTCAATGATCTGGTAGCTGTCGTTACATACTATGGACTGGCAATGGTATTCCTGATTGATGTTTTCCATATTTGACAAAAGTCTCCTTATGGTTTATATTAGTTCATAAATAGATATTTCAAATTTGAACTAATTATTCCATAAGGAGGCTTTTTGTGAAATTAGGTATTGAATTTTCAAGGAAACTGTCTCTGGCCTATGAAAGCATATGCAAACCGCTCTGCCATGAACTGAAACTGCCCCAGACAGCTTTTGATATTCTTATGTTTCTGGCCAATAATCCTGAATTCAAAACAGCCAGAGATATTGTCGAAGTCCGAAAGCTTAAAGCGAATCTTGTCTCTGTCAACATTGATAAGCTTGTGAATGAAGGTTATCTAATCCGAAAGAATGTAGAAGGTGACCGACGTAAAGTCCAGCTTCTCTGTACCGATAAGGCACAGCCTATCATCAGCAGAGGCCAGCAGCTGCAGGAACACTTTGTTGAACAGCTTTTTGCAGACATCGACGATGCCACACGTCAAACCATATTCCAGGGTATGCAGCAAATGGAACTCAATCTGAATCTTATTCTGGAGGACAACTAGTTATGCATTTACTTTTTACGATTATTGTTACTTTTTTTGCCGGCATGGGAGCCGGTCTCGGAACAGGTTTTGCCGGTATGAGTGCTGCCGCCGTCATCAGTCCGATTCTCATCACCTTTCTCGGTATTGACCCCTATATGGCCGTAGGCATTGCATTATCATCCGATGTACTGGCCAGCGCCGTTTCTGCTTATACTTACGGCAAGAACAAGAATCTGGATATCAAAAACGGCCTGATCATGATGGTTACTGTCCTGATCTTCACTGTTGTGGGCAGCTATATATCCAGCCTGGTTCCATCCGCAACCATGGGCAATTTCTCCGTCTTTATGACTTTCCTGTTGGGTATCAAATTCATTGTGAGACCGGTTATGACTACCAAGGAAGCGATGCAGGGCGTATCCACTAAGAAACGTGCCATGCAGTCTGTTATCTGCGGTATCATTATCGGATTTATATGCGGCTTTATCGGTGCCGGCGGCGGTATGATGATGCTTCTGATCCTGACTTCTGTTCTGGGATACGAACTCAAAACAGCCGTTGGAACAAGCGTCTTTATCATGACCTTCACCGCATTTACCGGAGCAGTCTCTCATTTTGCCATCGGCGGCCTGCCGGATCCTGCTGTCTGGATCCTGTGCATCATCTTCACTCTGATCTGGGCCAGAATTGCTGCGGTATTGGCCAACAAAGCCACACCAAAGACATTGAACCGTGCAACCGGTGTAATCCTTGTTGTTCTCGGGGTCGTTGTTATGGCGTTCTCATTTTTATCGTAAATAACAAAATAAAACACACTCTGTGAATTCCGGCTCATAATTCACAAAATTTGAAGCACTCATTGCGTAAATGAGTGCTTCATTTGTTTTACTGCGTTAACATTTTCTTTCGCCGATTATCTGTTTTTAACCGAGAATTTTCACCGAATCGTTTTTCTTGTTCTCTCAAAACAATTCCTTTACAGTCGGATAAATCCTTCTGAAATACTGATAGCGTTCTTCGTATTTCCTGGTCAGCTCAGGTTCCGGTGTCACTGTGTCCACCACCTTGACAATCTTTGCTGCTGCAGTCTCCACATCCGGATATTCTCCGCATCCCACAGCCGCCAGCATAGCACCTCCGAGTGCCGGGCCTTCTTCATTCTCAAGAACATCCACTTTCAGATTCATTACATTGGCAATGATCTGACGCCACAGAGGGCTCTTCGCACCGCCGCCGCAGATTTTCGTTCTCTCAGGGCTGATACCGAGACTTCTGGCTACCTCCAGAGAATCTCTCAGACCAAAAGCAACTCCTTCCAGCACTGCCTGGGTCATTTCCTCTCTTGTTGTATCCATAGACATGCCGATGAACATAGCTCTTGCGTCCGGATTATTGTGGGGCGAACGCTCACCCATCAGATACGGAAGAAAATAGACATGATTTTCACCCAGCTTCGTAATTCCCGCCTGCTCCGCGCTATAATCTTTGGTTTTCAGAATTTCTTCATTCCACCATTTATTGCAGGATGCCGCACTGAGCATGCAGCCCATCAGGTGGTAATGACCATCCGCATGGGCAAAGGAATGCAGCGCATTGTATTCATCCACACCGAAATGCTCACTGGAAATGAAAATTGTTCCGGAAGTCCCCAGCGAAATATTGCATTTGCCTTCTCCCACTGTACCTGTTCCCACTGCCGCTGCTGCATTATCGCCGGCACCGGCAATAATTTTTACATTTTCAGAAAAGCCCAGTTCCTCATTTTCTTTTTGCGCAAAATACCATAAAATCGCATTTTCTTTTCTTTAATATTATAGTAAAATCGCATTTTCTTCAAGAGGAGTTTATAAAGAAAGCCGACAGTTACACATGAACTGACGGCTCTCCGCATAACATAAATTTTCTATTCGCCGAATACAGCCTTATAATCTGCCTGGAATTTAGCAATACCCTGATCTGTCAGCGGATGATGTGTCATCTGCTCGATTACCTTGTAAGGAACTGTTGCGATATGCGCACCTGCCAGTGCACAATCTGTTACGTGCATTGGATGTCTGATAGATGCAGCGATGATCTCTGTTTCGAGGCCATAGTTGTCAAAAATTGTTACGATATCTTCGATCAGGCTGATACCTGCTGTGCTGATATCATCCAATCTGCCGAGGAATGGGGATACATATGTAGCACCTGCTCTTGCAGCCAGTAAAGCCTGGTTTGCTGTGAAGATCAGTGTAACGTTTGTCTTGATGCCTTCTGCAGACAGAACCTTAACAGCCTTTAAACCTTCAACTGTCATAGGAATCTTAACAACCATGTTTGGATGGATAGCTGCGATTTCACGGCCCTCTTTGATCATGCCTTCTGCATCAACAGTTGTAGCCTTTACTTCGCCGCTGATCGGTCCGTCAACGATCGTTGTGATCTCTTTGATGACTTCCTTGAAATCTCTGCCTTCTTTGGCGATCAGGGATGGGTTCGTTGTAACGCCGCAGATAACGCCCATGTCATTTGCTTTTCTGATATCTTCTACATTCGCTGTGTCAATAAAAAATTTCATAATTTTACCTCCTGGGGCCTTTCGCCCTTAATTATATGATAATTTGTAACTGTTCAAAGCCAAGCAAAATTTCAAAAACCAGATATAAAATGCTTGCATTTTTAAGTTACGATAATTGCTACCTCGTTTAACGGAAATCTATTTACCCGGCTGACCATAGTACGCATTGGCACCATGTTTTCTGAAATAATGCTTATCCTGAAGTTCCTGCGGTGCAGGCTGAACCTTCGGATTGATCAGCTCGCAGCGGGCTGCCATCTTGGCAACTTCTTCCAGAACAACGGCATTGTGTACAGCCTCATGGGCATCCTTGCCCCATGTGAACGGTCCGTGATTCTTGCAGAGAACGGCAGGTGTCGCAATATAATCCAGACCCGGACGGTCAAATTCATTCGCGATCAGGACACCTGTATTCTTCTCATAAGCTTCATTGATCTCTTTCTCTGTAAGATTTCTCACACAAGGTACCTCGCCGTACAGATAATCGGCATGGGTTGTCCCGTAGCATGGAATACCACGGCCGGCCTGTGCCCAGCTTGTGGCCCATGGTGAATGAGTATGTACGATACCGCCGATCTTCGGAAAACGGTTATATAAGACAACATGTGTCTCTGTATCAGAAGACGGATTGTAATCGCCCTCTACTTTATTGCCATTCAGATCTACAACAACCATATCTTCCGGTCTCAGTTTGTCATAATCCACACCGCTCGGCTTGATGACAAAAAGGCCCTTCTCGCGGTCAATCCCGCTGACATTGCCCCATGTAAAAGTCACAAGCTGATACTTCGGAAGCAGCATATTGGCTTCGTAGACTTCTTTCTTTTAATTCGTGAACTGCCCATTGTCTAAAGCCAATGGGCTTCCTGCTTCGCAGACCTCGTAACCTACTATCTCCACAGGCGTTAATTCGGGCAGTCCCTGCCCTATATTGTTATTTTTATGCTATTTGTCTTAATCCTTCTTCCAGTATATTTTTTGCTGCGTTGATATCCCTGTCATGATTTGTTCCACAGACAGGACATGTCCATTCCCTTACTGATAGATTTTTTGTCTCTGTATTTTGGTATCCACAGACTGAACACAGCTGACTACTGGCATAGAATGTGTCTATTTTGACATATTTCCTGCCATTCCACTTTGCCTTATATTCTAACTGTTTTGTCAGCTCATACCATGATACATCACTTATAGACTTTGCCAAACGGTGATTTTTTACCATGTTTTTTATCTGCAAATCTTCCGAAACTATCACTTGGTTTTCGCTGATAATCTCATGGGACATCTTGTGCAGATAATCTTTTCTGGTATTTGTTATTTTTTCATGGCATAATGCTATCTTTTTCTTTGTTTTGTAGTAATTTTGACTTCTTTTCTCTTTATGGGCTAACTGCCTTTGCAGTTTTATCAGTTTCTTTTCGTATTTTCTGATGATTTTTGGATTTTCGTATTTCTTTCCAGCAGAAGTAATACATAACTCCTTAATACCTAAATCTATTCCTGTATTTTGATTTACATGTGGCAGTTCCACGTGTTCTGTTTCCACTAAAATTGATACATAATATTTTTCACTCGGAATTTGTGATATCGTTGCCGATTTTATCTGCCCGCTAAAATTTCTATGCAGTTTTGCTTTTACATTTTTTATTTTAGGCAGTTTTACTCTATTTCCCTCGAAATCTACTGCTATATTGCCATTCGTAAAATTTGTTGTATATGACTTATGATTATCGTGTTTACTCTTAAACTTCGGATAACCTGCATGTTCCTTAAAAAATTTCTGATATGCAGCATCCATGTTGTAAATCGCATTTGTCAGAGCAAATTTATCCACTTCTTTCAGCCATTCATATTCTTTCTTTAATTGTCTGTTGCAGTAATTGTTACAGTCAGTTTTACTAACTGATTTTTTCTCTTTCTCATATACTTCTTTCCGGTATGCCAGTGTCTGATTATATACAAAACGGCAACAACCAAATGTTTTTGCAAGTTGTATTTTCTGCTCATTATTAGGATATATTCTGTATTTATATGCCTTTAACATCCACTGTCACCCTCTTTCTCAACCTTGATTTTTTATATATCTTTTCAGCATTTCTTCCGATACATTTCCTACACTACATGCAAAATATCCATCTGTCCAAAAGGTATGTTCTTTCCAAAATTGTTTTCGTAAATATTGAGGATATCTTTTCCATATATGGTATGTTGTATAGCTCTTCATCAGGTTTACAATCTTACTAATAGACATTGTTGGTTCTGTCTCTATCATGTAATGAATATGGTCTTTATCCGTTTCCATATATCTGATAATAACACTGTGCCTTTGACATATCTCATATGAATACTGCTTTATATCATCTGATATCTGTCTCGAAACCAGTAATTTCTTCCTATATTTGCAGACGAAAATAATGTGATATTGTAATAGGTATTTGTGTCTGTTTTTAGATTTCCATGTCCCCATGCCATGAGTATACAATAATTTTTGATTTTTGGCTACCTTAACCCACCGTCTAAAGCCAGTGGGATTGCGGTAGCCTTATTTCAACTGCTATTGCACCTTTATTAAAGTTAGCAAGACTGAATCGGCTGGTTGGTTTTCTCACAAAGAGTGGACGGCCCTCTGTGATATCGGTAATATTTTCCCCTGAATAGTAACCGTAAGACATCATATCACCACAGTCTGCATCACCCTCCATGGCCACTTTGAATAAAAAAGGCCGCTAAGATTCATATGAAAACGCTTTCCTTTTTCCATGGCATCTGTCAGCGACAATTTGCCAGTCGATACTGTTCTTGATACTCTGGCGTATAATAATCTCATCCTCGACCAAGTATACTTTTACCATTGTTTAATCCTTCTTCTCCATTTTTGCATTTCCCGTTTTTCTGACGGACGCCAACGCTGCAATCAAAGCATGAATATCCAGCGGCTTAGCCAGATGGCCTGTCATCCCTGCCGCAAGACACTTGTCCATATCCGTTTTGGCAACATTCGCTGTCATGGCTATGATCGGTATCGTATTTCCATGGTACTGATCCATTTTGCGGAGCATCTTTGTCGCTTCCAGACCATTCATCACCGGCATCTGCATATCCATCAGAATCGCATCATAAGTGCCTTCCGGTGCCTCCATAAATCTTTCAACACAGATCTTTCCATTTTCCGCCTGCTCACTTGTAATACCATGCATTGCCAGAATCTCATGAGCAACTTCATAGTTCAGTTCATTATCCTCTGCAATCAGAACATGCATCCCCTCACAGTCTGTCAGGTCAGATTCTGTCGATGACTGACCAGCCATTTCAAGATCAGATTCCATCGGAGACTGAAGGATCATGTCGGAATCTGCTTCTTCAAAAGGAAAATCAAAGACAACTCTGAATGTTGTACCAACACCTACAGCACTTTGTACTTCGATCCTGCCGTTCATCCGATCCACCAGTTCCTTGACAATCGCCAATCCCAGACCGCTGCCGCGGACTTTATTGATTCTTGTATCCACAGATCTCGAAAAACGTTCATACATTTTCTTCATATAGTCTTCTGTCATACCAATTCCGTTGTCCTGTACAATTGACACAAGACGTACACATCCCGGACTGTCTGATGTTTCTTCATATAATTCAAAATGGACCATGCCGCCTTCCGGTGTATATTTGACAGCGTTGGATACCAGATTCACATAGATCTGTTTCAGACGAATAGCATCTGCATCAATCTGAGGATGCAATATATCATGCGCCTGACAGGTCATATGCAGCTTTCGGTCTGCTGTCATCTGGCCCATTATATCCTGGAAATCACGGAAAAACGTCATCACATTAAAAAATGCAGGCTCAATATGAAAATGTCCGCTCTCGATCTGGCTGATATCCGTAACATCATCCACCAGCCGTTGAATATAACGCCCTGCAGACTGCAGCTTGTCCAGGTTCTCACTGACAATAGACTTCTCGTCAATATGCGCTTTGGCAATATAGGCAAATCCAAGAACTGCGTTAAGGGGTGTCCGGATATCATGGGCCATTCTTGAAAGAAAGTCTGTTTTAGCTTCATTCTCCCGGTTGGCTGCCTCTGCCGCCATAAACCAGTTGCGCTCACGCAGCATAACGTCGCTGACTTCACGGGTCACATACAAAACCTTTGTCACGACTCCCTGCTCATTCCTGTTTTTAGCAATGAAACGTGCCAGTTGCCAGTTGCCGTCCGGAACCATATATTCCAATGTAACTGTATCTGTGTTCTTCAGACGTTCCTGCAATGTCGAAAGATCAAAGAAACGCATAATCCGGTCCTGATAATCTCTGGCAACAACTGCCTTACAGATTTCAACCATCTTCTCAGAAGCTTTACCGGATACACCTGTCATCTTGTGATCTTCATTGATACTGACAACTTCATCATACACATCCTTCTCAAGGTCAATTCTGTAAATCGAAAAATAAATCTTACTGATGGCGGAGATAATCTCATTATTGATCCTGGTCTCATTCAATGCCTCTCTGAGCACTCTCTGCTTCTCCCGATCCTCCCTGACAATGTCATCAATAAAACGAAAACCGATCAACACCTTGAAATTCTCTTCATCGATGGCCATTCTGGTGATCTGTGCCTCAAAATATTCATGGCCTGCACCATTCGGAAGACTCTGGAAACGAAAGGAAATCCTGTCACGCGACTTCAGTTCTCGCATCAGTCTCTCAGCATTCAGCCTTTTCTTCAACTTCCGGGCTTCTTCCTGCATCATAAACTGACGACAATAGCTCTCTATAATCTCTTTATAAGAAAGTGTCATATATTCTTCCGATGCCGACACCTGCAGAACATTTGCCTCCGGATCAACCTTGAGAATCTCAAGATAATCCTTTTTCAAATCTGCAAAAAAAACGGATATGTAATCCTGGCAAAGAACCTGCAGAAATCGCTGTTCCCTCTGAAATGCGTCAATACTGGCCTGCAGTGCATTCTGCTTCTCATCCAGCAAATTCGACTTATGGCAGCTGTCATAAGCACTGCCTAAATGGCTTCCCACCACTGTCAGCAGATTGATCAGAGACTGTGATTCATCCAAAATCGGATCGTCCAGTCCGATAAACCCCCACAATGTGTCTGTATGAAACATCGGAAAAACAATCACTGTATGAATATCCTGAGCCTTAAGCAGACGATATTCCAGCGGCATCTCATCCTTTGCCGCCTCTATATCTTCAATTACCACTTTCTCTCCACGCAGGAACTGTCTGTGCCAATATGGCATCTCCATAAACGGAACAGCCTGAAGATTGTCCATCTGGGGTTTGACGCCTTCCGCGCACCACTCACTGGTGTTGCGGTAAATACTCTGTTTTTCTATAAATTCAAAAGTATAGGCACGTCCGGCTTTCGTATATTCTCCTATGTATTCAAGAATGCCTTGTATCGCCCGGTTCAACTCTTCCATTGTTCGCGAACGGTCGATGGTCACCATCTGGTTCAATACGATTTCCAGACCGCTTAAATGGCTTGATGCCTTTTGCTGTTTCACTACGCTGTCTGATTTTCTCATTGGCTGTTCACCTTCCTGATCACTTTTCTGATTTATTTATTTCTAGCTTACCATATAACATCCAACCTTGCAATCAACATAGAATAATTCGCTGACTCCGCATCTTTCTGCCGGTTAAAATATATCTGGAATATATCCGAAACCATCTTGCATCTTTACGCTACCATGGTAAAATTTTACAGTTTTTTCTTTTTTTCACAAAAATACATTGAATTTCCTTTTTCCCTATGCTAATATTTATTTCATTGTATTACTGAATTAATACTCAGGAGAGTCTCTTCACAATGCATCATGCAAAATACAAAGGAAGAGCGCCGAAGGTGTACACAGTTGCGGTGTTTTTGATTGAATACGCCCAACTGCAAATCTCTCAGGCAAAAGGATGGAGGAAAAAGAATGTTTACACAAATCAACAATCTCATCAACTGGTTGGACGCGGTCGTATGGGGACTGCCTCTGATCATCTTAATCCTGTTCACAGGATGTCTCTTAACAATCCGCTTAGGTGTTCTTCAAATCAGACATCTCGGCAAAGCACTCAAGTTCATGATTAAAAATGAAGACGGCGGCGAAGGTGAAGTATCCAGTTTCGGAGCTTTATGTACAGCTCTTTCCGCAACCATCGGTACAGGCAATATCGTCGGTGTTGCAACTGCCATTGCTGCCGGCGGCCCCGGCGCTCTTTTCTGGATGGTCATTGCTGCTTTTCTCGGTATGGCGACTAAATATGCCGAAGGTCTGTTAGCAATCAAATACCGTACAATCGATAACGAAGGCCATGTTCTCGGCGGTCCTTTCTACTATATTGAAAACGGGATGGGACACGGATGGCGTTGGCTTGCCAAAATTTTTGCCTTCTTCGGTGCCGGTGTTGGTCTGTTCGGTATCGGTACCTTTACACAGGTCAATGGTATCGCTTCCGCAGTGAAAAATTTCTTTGATCCGAATATGGCACATACCGTCACACTGTTCGGCAATACCTACTCATGGGCAACCGTTATCGCCTGTCTTGTGCTGACATTATGTGTCGGTCTGGTTGTTCTCGGCGGCATCCAGCGAATTTCCAAAGTTGCTCAGATTGTTGTGCCTTTTATGGCAGTTCTTTATGTAGCTCTGGCATTGATCATCCTGATCACCAACATCACAGCTGTTCCGGCTGCCATCGTAACCATCGTGAAATCTGCTTTTACAGGCAGTGCTTTGGCCGGCGGCGCTATGGGTACTATGATCATGGCTATGCAGAAAGGTATCCAGCGAGGTATCTTCTCCAACGAATCCGGTCTCGGAAGCGCACCTATCGCTGCTGCCGCCGCTCAGACAAAAGAGCCTGTCCGTCAGGGTCTTGTCTCTATGACAGGTACATTTATCGATACAATCGTTATCTGCTCCATGACAGGTCTTTCTATCGTTATTACCGGAACATGGAATACCGGCCTTGAAGGTGTTGCCATCACTACAACTGCTTTCCAGCAGGGTCTTCCGTTCCCTCCGGTTGTGGCATCTTTCTCACTGATGCTCTGCCTTGTATTCTTCGCATTTACAACCATCCTCGGCTGGGATTACTATGGCGAACGCTGTCTGGAATATCTTCTGAACAGAAACCAGACAGCTGTCAAAACCTACCGTTGGCTGTACATTATCTGCGTTTTCATCGGTCCTTATATGACCGTTGCTGCCGTATGGAACATTGCCGATATCTTTAATGCACTGATGGCATTCCCGAACTTAATCGCACTGCTGGCATTGAATGGCGTGGTAAGAAACGAAACAAAGGATTACTTTAAACGGCATCCGGAGTTATAAAGGGCAAAACTTTCCCAAATCTCAATAAACTGTAAAGAATGAACGAATTCATAGCAGACACGTTCATTCTTTACAGTTTTCTTTCGTTTTGATTCCTAATATAGTTGTTTTGAATATTTCTGAGTCGTCTCGCTCAATTCCTGAGAATATTTTTCTGAACCGTCATTAAATCAGCCTTCTATATAAAAAATCTATAGGATAGATATAAAAACAATATTTTTCATATAGTTCATTTCATGTTATACTACATCAAGAAAAATTCGTAAACAAGGAATGATTTTTATGAAACGCATTGATTTTGAAAATGGCAATATCGTCAGCAACATTCTGAAAGCCGCTCTGCCGATGCTTGTAGCCCAGATCATGAGTCTTCTCTACAATATCGTTGACCGTGTCTATATTGCCCGTATCCCTGACGTTGGCACCACGGCTCTCGGCGCTGTTGGACTCTGTTTCCCGATCATCGTCATTATCACAGCCTTCAGCAACCTGTTCGGCACCGGCGGTGCGCCGATCTTCTCCATTGAACGCGGCAAAGGCAATCATGCGAAAGCCGGACTTCTGATGAATACATCCTTTACCCTGCTGGCATTATGCGCGGTTATCCTGATGATCGTAGGACTGCTCTTTGCCAGACCGATTCTGGTACTTTTTGGTGCTTCTGATGCCGGGTTGGCCTATGCATACCCCTACCTGATGATCTATCTGCTCGGTACATTTCCATCCATGGCTGCCACCGGCATGAATCCTTTCATTAATGCCCAGGGCTATGCAACAACCGGCATGGCTTCTGTTATCATCGGCGCTGTCGCCAACCTTCTGCTGGATCCGCTGTTTATCTTTGTATTCGGACTCGGCATCAAAGGCGCCGCCATTGCCACGGTTATTTCGCAGACATTGTCTGCTGCCTTTGTTTTGTACTTTTTACACTACAAAGCAGAATATCGGATCCGTTTTCTTTCCAAAACCGAACTGGCAGCCTGCGGTGAAGATGCCAAAAATATCGTCAGCCTCGGAACTGCCGGATTTATTATGCAGCTGACCAACAGTCTTGTCACTATCTGCGCCAACAATGTCCTGTCCGTTACAGGCGGTGATGTCTACATATCCGTTATGACCATCATCTCCAGTGTCCGTCAGATGGTCGAAACGCCGATTTACGCCATCACAGAAGGTTCCTCGCCGATCATCAGCTACAATTACGGTGCCAGACGCCCCCAAAAAATACGTCAGGCCGGTATCACCATGGCTGTTTTAGCGCTGATCTATACGCTGCTCATCTGGAGCGTGATTCTGGCTGCACCTCGCTTCCTGATCGGTATTTTCAGCTCGGATCAGGCCCTGATGACCGATACCGTCCCCGCCATGAAACTTTATTTTGCTGCATTTATCTTCATGCTGCTGCAATATGTGGGTCAAACAATTTTCAAAGCCCTCAACAAGAAGAAATATGCCATCTTTTTCTCCATACTGCGTAAAGTCATCATTGTGGTGCCCCTGACTTATATCCTGCCTTATGCCCTGAACATTGGCCCAAACGGCGTTTTTATGGCCGAACCCGTCTCCAATGTTATCGGCGGCAGTCTTTGCTTCATCGTAATGCTCTCCACAGTTCTCCCTGAACTGAAACGGATGTAACAGACAAAAGGTATCCGCATTTATCAACACGGATACCTTTTATACACAATATACTTATTCAGTTCTTTTATTTGCTGTTAAATACATCCCGATTCAGTGCACCGTCCTGATTCGCCACAATGACCGTACACATTGCATCACCCGTAATATTAACCATTGTTCTGGCCATATCCAGGATTCGGTCAATACCCATGATCATGGCAATGGCCTCTACAGGAAGCCCAACAGAAGCAAATACCATAGACAATGTAATCAAACCAACAGAAGGCACACCTGCTGTACCAATGGAAGCTAATGTTGCCGTTGCGATAACAGTCAGATAATCCGTCGGTGTCAAAGTAATGCCAAATGCCTGGGCAGCAAAGCAGACGGCAACACCCTGCATGATTGCTGTACCATCCATATTGATCGTTGCTCCCAACGGAATCGTAAATGAAGAAATCTTCTTGGATACACCAATTTTTTCATCCAGGGTCTCAATTGCCATCGGAATCGTAGCATTAGATGTTGCTGTTGAAAAAGCAAAACTCATAACAGGGAAATACTTACGGATAAATCTGTACGGATTCAGTCTTGTAAAGATTGCCATCAATGCAGAATAACTGCCAAGGCAATGAATCGCCAGTGCTCCAAGTACACAGAGCATATATTTTGCCATCGGAATAAATCCCGAAAAACCGATATTGGAAAATGTTCTGGCAATCAGGCAGTACACGCCAATCGGCGCTGCCATCATGACCATATTGGTCATCTCCATCATAATATCATTGAACTGTGCAAAAAAGTTAGAAACAACTTCCACTCTTTCTCCCAGTTTTGCAAGAATAATGCCGACAAAAAGTGCAAATACGATCACCTGAAGCATGGTACCATTCGCCAATGCTCCAATGGGATTAGTCGGAATGATATTTAATAACGTCTCTGTCAGAGTCGTACTCTCAGCTACAGTGACATCCTGTGTCTGAATCGCAGCTGTATCCAGTCCAAGTCCCGGTTTGACAATCGTTCCCACCGCAAGAGCGATCGAAATCGCCAGAGCCGTTGTAAAAAGATAGAATACAATGGTCTTCACACCGACTTTGCCAAGGGTCTTCGTATCACCAATAGCCGCACTACCACAAATCAGGGAGCAGAATACAAGCGGCACAACCAGCATCTGCATGAGTCTTAAAAAGCCCTGTCCGACAACATAAAATACACCATCCACCAACACGGTATCTCTCATATATCCTGCCGGAACAAAGTAATACAGAATAATACCGGTAAATGCACCAAGGAATAAACCGATAAAAATCAGTGTGGTCATTCCCAGCTTCTTTTTGCTTTTTTCTTTTGCCATTTTCCTACCCCCTCAATTCCTGAATATAATCCCGCATCGCATCTTTCCAGTCAGGCATCTGGTAAATTCCGGTTACCTTCATCATCAGATTCTGAAGATCTGTCCTTCTCGGGCTGTTCTTGCCTGCTTCGGCAGATATTTCCTCAATTCTGCCTGTCGGATCCTGCCCCATGCATCGAAGGATCTCTTCTGCTGCTTCTACGCGGCTGCAGCACCCCTCACAGGAAGCATGATAAATACCATATTCATTGGCATCAATCATCTTCATAACAAAATCAGCAAGCACTTTGGCACTTGTCGGACTGCTGTACTGTTCTGCTGCCACCTGAATGACACCGCCTTCTTTTGCCTGACGAATCACAGAATTTACAAAACAACTGCCCTCTTTGGCATAAACCCATGAACTACGAACAATCAGATGCTTCGGGTTCAGTTCACGCACAAAATTTTCTCCCGCCAGCTTGGATTTACCAAAAATTGTATCCGGAGTTGCTGTATCAAATTCATTCAGTGGTTCATTCCCCTGTCCGTCAAATACGTCATCTGTTGACATATGAATGAGTTTTGCGCCCACTTTACGGGATGCAGAAGCAACATTTCTCGCACCAATAGCATTGACTCTGAACGCTTTCACCATATCCTCTTCCAGCCAGTTATGGGTATTATAACCTGCGCAATTAATGACGACTGCCGGATGGCTCATGTCCATAAATGCCGTCACACTATCCATGTCGGTAATATCCACATCCATATCCGATGTCAGTACATTGTATGCCATACGGTCAAGGGCATCACTAATGGTACTGCCAAGTCTTCCCTGGGCACCAATGATCCAGACTTTTGTTTTACTCATATTGTTCCTCCTTGTTGGCCTAAAAAAACAGGGCTTGTCGCCCTGTTTCACAACTCACTTTGTTCTAGTATAGCATATATTATTTGCAGCAGACAAGATTTCAGACAAAAAAATTTGATTATGTCTATGATTACTCAATTGCAAAGTTAAATTCCACCCCTCTGTGGAATTTAATCCTGCAAATCACCCTGCTTTCAAATGTGGAATTTAATTCTTCCTATTTTTACTTTATAATTCTTTATATAAACATGGC